>JAWOFB010000247.1:0-3045 GCA_046482445.1 Ectothiorhodospiraceae bacterium
CAAGCACACGCTCGGATTGGTGAGGCCGTCAAGAAAGTCATGGCGTTTGTTCACGGGAAGAATAAGCCATTAGTGGTCGAGAATCTCAGCTTCGATAAGAAGAAGGCCCAGATTGAGGGTTCGGGCGGAAAGATGAGCCGAATGTTGTCATCGCTGAGTTACTCGAAGACATTGGCGACACTCCAAGCCCGAGCGCACGATGCCGGTCTCGAACTGAAGACCATCAACCCGGCCTACACGAGCGTGGTAGGTCGTTGGAAATTTGCTGAGCGTTATGGGGTCTCTGGGCACCAGGCGGCAGCTTTCACAATCGCTCGAAGAGCACTACATTTATCGGAGCGCCCGAATCATCGGGACCACAACGCCTCCGCCCTACCTGTAAGGAATCGGGCGAAGCACGTATGGTCCTATTGGAATCGGGTGGCTCGGATGAAGCCAGCGGCGCATGCAGCGCAGCAACCGTCGCCCAACGGGCGATCCTCGCCGCCACCGGACGCTTACCAGCGCAACGGCGCGGCGTGTGATCAAACGGATGCTTGACGGTGAGAGTCCGTCACGTGAATCGTTGGGAAAACTGTTCGCCCGGCGTCTATGGAATCGATATCCATAGTTTAGAAACGGTTGTTTTGTGCGCGCATTGGCTTAGGCTGTTAGAGTGATCGATGGCGTCAAACGCCACCGATCGCCACTATTCCGAAGCGGGGGTGCCCCGGCCACGGCCGGGTGCTGAGAAAGACCCTTGGAACCTGACCCGGTTCGCACCGGCGTAGGGAAGCTTCGATGACCCGCCTCATCGAACGCGCTCTCGCTTCGTGTTTCCCACAAAGCTGTATCGGGGTAGAAACACGATGAGCACACAATCATTCGACTTCCAGGACGCGGCCAGTCACAACCTGGACCCGGAGATCACGCAGCCCTTCCCGGGCTCCCGGCGCATCTACGTCACGGGCTCCCGGCCCGACCTGCGCGTCCCCATGCGGGAGATCCACCAGGCGGACACCGTCGGCGACCACGGGCGCGAGCCCAATCCGCCGCTCACCGTCTACGACACCTCCGGTCCGTACACCGACCCCGAGGCCACCGTGGACCTGCGCCGCGGGCTACCCTGCATCCGTGAGCCCTGGATCCAGGAGCGTGGCGATACCGAACAGCTCGACGGCCCCAGTTCCGAACACGGCCGCGAGCGCGCCAACGACCCCACCACGCGCAACATGCGCTTCGAGCACATCCGCCCGCCGCGTCGGGCCACCGGTGACGGCAATGTCTCCCAGATGCACTACGCCCGCCGGGGGATTATCACCCCGGAGATGGAGTACGTGGCCATCCGCGAGAACCAGCGGCGCCAGGAGGTCCAGGACCCGGTGCTGCTGCGCCGCCACGGGGGCGAGGGCTTCGGCGCCCAGATTCCGGACGAGATCACGCCCGAGTTCGTGCGCCAGGAGGTGGCCAGCGGCCGCGCCATCATCCCCTGCAACATCAATCACCCGGAACTCGAGCCCATGGCCATCGGGCGCAACTTCCTGGTGAAGATCAACTGCAACCTGGGCAACTCCGCGGTCACCTCCTCCATCGACGAGGAAGTGGAGAAAATGGTGCGAGGCATCCGCTGGGGCGGTGACACGGTCATGGACCTGTCCACCGGGCGCAACATCCACGAGACCCGGGAGTGGATCCTGCGCAACAGCCCGGTGCCCATCGGCACGGTGCCCATTTACCAGGCCCTGGAGAAGGTGGGCGGCAAGGCCGAGGCCCTGACCTGGGAGCTGTTCCGGGACACGCTCATCGAGCAGGCCGAGCAGGGGGTGGATTACTTCACCATCCACGCCGGCGTGCGGCTGCCCTACGTGCCCATGACCGCTGATCGCATCACGGGCATTGTCTCCCGCGGCGGCTCCATCATGGCCAAGTGGTGCCTGGCCCACCACCAGGAGAGCTTCCTCTATACCCACTTCGAGGAGATCTGCGAAATCATGAAGGCCTACGACGTGGCCTTCTCCCTGGGGGACGGCCTGCGCCCGGGCTGCATCGCCGATGCCAACGACCGCGCGCAGTTCGCCGAGCTGGAGACCCTGGGCGAACTCACCGAGATCGCCTGGCGCCATGATATCCAGGTCATGATCGAAGGCCCCGGCCACGTGCCCATGCAGAAGATCAAGGAGAACATGGACAAGGAACTGGACATCTGCCACGAGGCACCGTTCTACACCCTGGGGCCGCTGACCACGGACATCGCACCGGGCTACGACCACATCACCTCGGCCATCGGCGCCGCGCAGATCGGCTGGTACGGCACGGCCATGCTCTGTTACGTCACGCCCAAGGAGCACCTGGGCCTGCCCAACAGGGACGACGTCCGCGAGGGCATCGTGGCCTATCGCATCGCCGCCCACGCCGCGGACCTGGCCAAGGGCCACCCGGCCGCACAGGTGCGGGACAATGCCCTGTCCAAGGCGCGCTTCGAGTTCCGCTGGGAGGATCAGTTCAACCTCGGCGCCGATCCGGAGCGCGCCCGGGCCTACCACGATGAAACCCTGCCCAAGGAAGGCCACAAGGTGGCCCACTTCTGCTCCATGTGCGGACCGCACTTCTGCTCCATGAAGATCACCCAGGAGGTGCGCGAGTACGCCAAGGAGCACGGCATGGACACCACCGAGGCACTGGAACAGGGCATGGCGGACAAGGCCGCGGAATTCCGGGAGTCCGGGGAAGCCCTCTACCAGTCGCAGTAACGGCATCACCCTCGCCGCCGCCCCGGCGGCGAGGGTGTGGGAGATCATGATGACGCTTCGGCGGGGACCGCTATGCTGACGACCGTCCTGCTTCTGGGCGGCTCGCTGGTGTTCGTGCTGCTGGCAGTAGCCATGCACCGGGCCACCGGGCCGCGACGCCAGTGGCTGCGCGCCGTCGGCGTCATCCTCTTGATTGTCCTGGTGGTGGCAGGCACCGCCCTGGTGCGACCGGGCTCGGCCTGAGGGCCACGGCCGTCACTCCCCTTCGGGTGCCTCGCCCTGCTCGGCCGTCGAGTCGGCGATGGCTGTTTCCAGG
>JAWOFB010000267.1:0-3563 GCA_046482445.1 Ectothiorhodospiraceae bacterium
AAGATCTACTACAACTGGCAGTCCGGTAAATCCGAGAAGTGCACCTTCTGCTTCCCGCGCATCGAGGTGGGCGAGCCCACGGTGTGCTCGGAGACCTGTGTGGGCCGGATCCGCTACCTGGGCGTGATTCTCTACGACGCGGACCGGATTCACGAGGCGGCGAGCACCGCGTCCGAGCAGGACCTCTACGAGCAGCAGATGCGGGTATTCCTGGACCCTCACGATCCCGAGGTCATCGCCGCGGCCCAGGAAGCCGAGATCCCGCAGCAGTGGATCGAGGCCGCGCAGCGGTCGCCGGTGTACAAGATGGCCATGGACTGGAAAGTGGCGTTCCCGCTGCATCCGGAGTACCGCACGCTGCCCATGGTCTGGTACGTGCCGCCGCTGTCGCCCATCCAGTCGGCGGTGGACGCCGGCCACGTGGACGATGACGGGCTGATCCCGGATGTCAGTTCCCTGCGCATTCCGGTGAAATACCTGGCCAATATGCTCACCGCCGGCGACGAGCGGCCGGTGATTCGTTCGCTGGAGCGCATGCTGGCCATGCGCCGATTCAAGCGCAGCCAGACCGTCGACGGCGACCCGGATTACAGCGTGCTGGAGCAGGTCGGTCTCACGGAGGAAATGGTCGAGGACATGTACCAGATCATGGCCATCGCCAACTATGAGGACCGGTTCGACATTCCGGCGGCCAACAAGGAGCTGGCCCACGACGATCCCTACGGTGAGCGGGCCGGCTGCGGCTTCAGCTTCGGGGACGGCTGCAACGTGTCCAGTAATGGGTCCACCAAGACCGATATCTTCGGCGGGCGCCGGGCCAGCCAGCGGGCGTTTCCGGCACGGGTGGAGTTCAAGCGGTCGCAGTCCCGGGAGACGGAGGAGTCGTGATGCGTATTCTCAAGGCGATAGCCGTTCTCATGGACTACCCGGATGCCAGTGTCCAGGACAACGCCGATGAGATTGTCGGGGTGATTGCCGCGGAGCCCCGCCTGGACGGCCCGACCCGCCGGGCGCTCATTGAACTGGTGCAGTCCATTCAGTACGGCGATCTGTTCGAAGTCCAGGCGGATTACGTAGGGCTGTTCGACCGCAGTCGCTCGCTGTCACTGCACCTGTTCGAGCACGTCCACGGCGAGTCCCGGGACCGCGGTCAGGCCATGGTCCAGCTCCAGGAGATCTACCGCGATCAGGGCCTGGAGCTGGCGGCCAACGAGTTGCCGGATTATGTGCCTTTGCTGCTGGAGTTCTGTTCCCGGCTGGACGGCGAGGAGATCCAGGGTTGGCTGGAGGAGATGGGGCACCTGCTTCAGCTCCTCCAGGGCCGCCTCGCCGAGCGTGAGAGCCAGTATCAGTGGCTGTTCAAGGCCTTGCTGGAGCTCGGTCACATGGAGACCGCGGACGAGCAGCTTCGGCGTCAGCTCGCCGAAGAAGAGCGGGACGATACACCGGAGAAACTCGATGAAGTCTGGGCCGAGGAGCCCGTCACCTTCGGCCCGTCGGATACCGGCTGTGGCGGAGCCAAGACCAACCAGGGGCAGGCCGTACCGGTGGACTGGTCGGCGCTCAAGCGCTCCGGCGCAAAACAACAGGAGTAAGCAGCATGGTTTCCCAGTATCTTCATGACCTCGCGTTCGCGGTGTTCCCTTACATCGCCGGGTCGGTGTTCCTGGTGGGGAGCCTGATCCGGTTCGAGAAGAGCCAGTACACCTGGAAGAGCAATACCACTCAGCTCGTCTCCGGTGGGCGGCGCTTTCGGTGGGGCATTAATCTGTTCCATATCGGGATTATCTTCCTGTTCTTCGGGCATCTCATCGGCTTGCTCATGCCCCACGCCGTCTACCACTCCTTTGGGCTGACAGCCGGCGCCAAGCAGGTCTTTGCCATTGTCAGTGGCGGCGCCTTTGGCCTGGTCACCCTGGTGGGGGTGGTCATTCTGCTCCACCGGCGTTTGACCGACCCGCGGGTGCGCAAGACCAGTTATCCCATGGACGCGTTTATCCTGATCCTGCTGACCGCGCAGCTTGTAACCGGGATGTTCACCATCCCGGCGTCCATGAATCACCTGGATGGGTCCACCATGCTCCAGATCCAGGCCTGGGCGCAGGGGCTGGTGACGTTCCAGACAGGGGCAGCGGCGACGATCTACGACGTCCACTGGATCTACAAGACGCACATGTTCCTGGGCATGGTGATGTTCCTGGTGTTCCCGTTCACGCGGCTCGTCCACGTGTGGAGCGTGCCCTACGGCTACATCTGGCGCAGTTACCAGGTGGTCAGAGCGCGCGCAGGGGCTGCGACTCGCCGACTCGCCAACGCTAAGGCCGGGGGTGTGCGTCCGAGTTGAGGGAGTTTCGCCGCTGCGGTGGCGGGGGCGACTGGAACCGACCCCCGCCGGCGGCAAAGGCACGCAGCTGGAAGTTGCAAGTTGCAAGGCCAAAGGCAAAAGGCCAAAGGCCGGATCGACAGCCGCCTCGGCCTCTAACCTTTCAATTTGTAACTTCCGACTTTCAACTTTCGACGGGCCGGACTCTTACAAAAACACCGGGCTCGGGCTGGCACCGAGCCGACTAAATAACCCTCCGCGGAGTTAGAGCAATGAGCATCCACGTCAACGGCCGCGAAATTACCAGCCAGGCCATCAACATCGAATCCGCCCAGCACCAGGAGTCGGGTGCGGACCCACGCTACGCCCAGCGACGGGCGGCCGTGGCCCTGACGGTGCGCGAGTTGCTCAAGCAGCGCGCCGAGCAGCTGGACCTGGAAGTCCCCGACGATGATGAGGCCCTGGACCCGGTCATCGATCAGCTGATCGAAATCGAGGTGGACATCCCGTCCGCGGACGAGGCCACGTGTCGGCGCTGGTACGAACAGAATCCGGAGCGCTTCCGTACACCGGATCTGGCCGAGGTCAGGCACATCTTGCTGGCGGGCCATCCGGAAGATCTCAAGGAGCGCGAGGAGGCTCGCACACGCGCCGAAGAGCTGATTGCCGAGCTGAAAGCGGACCTTGGCGCCTTCCCGCGGCTGGCAAAAGAGCATTCCCGGTGCCCGTCGTCGGAGCAGGGCGGCCATCTGGGTCAGGTGAGCCGTGGAGAGACTGTGCCCGAGTTTGAGGACGCTGTCTTGCGGCTGCCTGTGGGGCTCGCTGAGCAACCGGTCAAGACGCGCTATGGGTTCCACGTGGTCGAGGTCCTCCAGCGGGTGGAAGGCGACCAGCTCCCGTTCGAGGCCGTGCACGAGCGCATCCGCGACTATCTTGAGGCCACTAGCCGTCAGCGGGCCCTGTCCCAGTACATCAAGCTGCTCGCAGGCGACGCCGAGATCCGTGGCATCGATCTGGAGCAGTCGGAGTCCGCGCTGATTCAGTGACGGCGCCGGTGTTTTCGGGCCATCCTGGACTCGCGTCCGCAATCGGTGGAGCTTATGGCTGCGCTCACCAGCGTTTTTTGGCCCGCCGGTCAGCGGCGTAGCGGCGATTCTTTACTATCAACTGGAAGCCTCAATCCGATGACTGAAGCACCACGCCAGACCCGCATCTCCAGTTTCGACGATCTACTGGACAT
>JAWOFB010000291.1:0-4068 GCA_046482445.1 Ectothiorhodospiraceae bacterium
GCACCAGCGGGCTGCCCAGCACGCAGCCCGCCGAAGGATGGTGCCCCGGGGGAGATTCGAACTCCCACGGCACAGGGCCACTCGATTTTGAGTCGAGCGCGTCTACCAGTTCCGCCACCGGGGCCTGGACGTCAGTACGCCCACAAGGCGCCGTAGTCTGTCACAAACGCCGGCGCCATGCATCCGGGCGATCAGTGCCCGCCGCCGCTGTCGCGATCCATGACGGCGTCCCAGTTCGAGCGAATGGTCTCCTCCGATTCCGCGCTGACCTCGGGGAGCTCATGGCTCGCGTGGGCGTGCCACGCAACCAGGGCCTCGCGCACCATCTGCCCGGCCACCGCCCGGTACCGCGCCACCGCCACGCCGCGGTCCGGCTGATAGTGGCCGGAGACAGTGCCGTCGTCGTTCAACGTGAGGTCAACATCGAACCGGATGGGCTTGCCCGTGCGCTCGCCCTGGGTGACCGTGCCGGCGCTGTCGGCACTGCGGGTGATATCGAACAGGGCCTCACCGTCGCCGTTCTCGAGAACCACCTGATACTGACCGCCGCTGCGATTGCGCGTATGGATCTCGATGTGCGCGACGGGTGCCGGCAGGGGCGCGAGCTCGGCGATGACCGATTCCATGGCACCGTCCAGGGCCGCACTCGGCCGGGGATCGTCCAGGCTGTCCCGGTACCGGGCCTCCATGACGACCATGATCAGCAGGACGACAACCGCCGCCAGCACCCCGAGGCCAATCCACAGGTCGCGGCGCATGGGGGTTTCGTGGCGACGTGCCTCACCCGGGGTAAGCGGCTCGTTGTCTGTGCTCATGGGATCCTCGCCTCCTGGGAAACGGCGCTACCAGCGCCTTGGGTATGGGTTGCGCCCGACGGCAACGGCCGCGAGGGCGCAATTCTACAACAGCTCGCCGGCACGCGTTACCGGCCCGCGGAATCGCTCACGGGACTCAATCCGGCAAAGGCATCCTCGGCCTCGGTGATCGGGTCCGGCATACCGGCGGCCGCGGCGCTCTCCAGGCCGACGAAATCGAAATGCTCGCCGTCGGCCAGGTGCGACGGCCGGATATTCTGCATGCTGCGCAGGATGACGTTGAGCCGGTCCGGGTCCTCCTCTTCCCAGGCACGGAGCATGCGCTTGATCTCCGCGCGCTTGAGATTGGGCTGGGAACCGCACAGGTTGCAGGGAATAATAGGGAACTGCTTGGCCTCGGCGTAGGCCTCGAGATCCCGCTCGGGGACATAGGCCAGCGGCCGGATGACCACGTGCCGGCCGTCGTTGCTGCGCAGCTTGGGCGGCATGCTGGCCAGCCGCCCGCCGTGAAAGAGGTTGAGAAACAGGGTCTCGATCAAGTCGTCCCGGTGGTGGCCCAGGGCGATCTTGGTCATGCCCATGGATTCCGCCGCGGTGTAGAGCACGCCGCGTCGCAGCCGCGAGCACAATGAGCACATGGTCTTGCCCTCCGGCAGGACACTTTTGACGACGCTGTAGGTGTCCTCTTCCAGGATCCGGTAATCGACCCCCAGCCCATCCAGGTATTCGGGCAGCACGTGCTCCGGCCAGCCAGGCTGTTTCTGATCCAGGTTCACCGCCGTGAGGTGGAAGTTGACGGGAGCACGCCGCTGGAGCTGGCGCAGCATCTCCAGCATGGCGTAGGAATCCTTGCCACCGGACAGGCACACCATCACTCGGTCGCCATCCTCGATCATGGCGTACTCGTGGATCGCTTTGGCCGTGAGGGACTTGAGCCGCTTCTCAAGATTGTGCAACTGCATGGCGGTGTCGTCGCTGGGTCCTTGAAAGAGCCCGCTTTATACCATTGCGCACTGAGCCGACCCAAGCTCGAGCATGCCGTCCCCCGTGTTCGTCGCGCGCGCCGCCGACGGCGTAGCATCGCCCGGGAATCAGTCCTCAACGGAGGCAAGCGCGTGAACCAGCCATCCACGCAACCGCGCCCGGCGGCCACGCGCCTGGCGCCTCTGCGCCATCTCCTCGCCTTCGCCCGGCGCTACCGGGGCCATGTCATCGGCGCTGCGGGTGCGCTGGTGCTGGCCGCCGGCAGCACGCTGCTCATCGGCCAGGGACTGCGGCTACTCGTGGATCGCGGCTTCCTGGGCGACGATCCAGCCCAGCTGGACCGGCTGCTGCTGGCCACGCTGCTGATCATCCTGGTCATGGCGACAGCGTCGGCGGTGCGCTTCTACCTGGTGTCCTGGATCGGGGAGCGTGTGGCCGCCGACCTGCGCCAGGCCGTGTTCGATCACGTTCTGCGCCACGAGCCCGCGTTCTTCGAGCAAAACGGCGTCGCCGAGATCCAGTCGCGCCTGACAACGGACACAAGCGTCCTCCAGGCCCTGATGGGCTCGTCGCTGTCCATTGCGCTGCGCAATGCCCTGCTGCTCGTCGGCGCGCTGGCCATGCTGCTGGTCACCAGCCCCCGTTTGACCGGCCTGGTGGTGGTTGCACTGCCGGCGGTGCTGATTCCCGTGCTAATCCTGGGTCGCCGCGTCCGCCGCCTGTCCCGGGCAAGCCAGGACCGTATCGCGGACGTGAGCAGCGACGCCGCGGAGACCCTGCAGGGCATCCAGACCGTGCAGGCGTTCGGCCAGGAAGACCGGGCCCGGCGCCGTTTCCGGGAGCATGTGGACCAGGCGTTCGTTACGGGCATGGACCGCACCCGCCAGCGCGCCTGGCTGGTGGGTGCGGCACTGACACTGGCATTCACCGCTGTCGGCGCGGTGCTCTGGCAGGGCGGCCACGACGTCCTCGCCGGGCGCATGACTCCCGGGGAGTTGTCCGCCTTCGTGTTCTACGCGGTGCTCGCCGCCGGGGCCACCGCCGCGATTTCCGAGGTCTCCGGCGATCTCTTCCGCGCCGCCGGCGCCATGGAGCGGCTACTGGAGCTGTTGCGGGCCGAGCCTCGCGTCCAGCCGCCGGCGCGGCCGCAGTGGCTCCCGGCAACGCCCGAAGGGCGCGTCGCATTCAGCGAGGTCACCTTTGCCTATCCGGCGCGTCCGGAGACCCCGGTCCTGACCGACGTGAACTTCACGCTGGAGCCCGGCGAGCGCGTTGCACTCGTCGGCCCGTCCGGAGCCGGCAAGAGCACCCTCTTCAGCCTGCTGCTGCGCTTCCACGACCCAGACCAGGGGTGCGTGACCTTCGACGGTTTTGATCTGCGCGACCTGGACCCACGGGACCTGCGCCGACGGATCGGCCTGGTTGCCCAGGAGCCCATCCTGTTCACCGGCAGCGCGCGGGAGAATATCCGCTTTGGTGATCCGGACGCCGACGAGGCATGCGTCGATGCCGCCGCTGCGGCGGCCCAGTGCACGCCCTTTCTGGAGGCGCTGCCACAGGGAGCGGACACACCCCTGGGCCCGGGTGGTGTCCAGCTCTCCGGCGGGCAGCGCCAGCGCATCGCCATCGCCCGCGCCATTCTCCGGGACCCAGCCCTGTTGCTGCTGGACGAGGCCACCAGCAGCCTGGACGCCGACAGCGAGGCACGCGTTCAGGCCGCCCTGGACCGGCTCCTGCGTGATCGCACCAGCCTGGTCATCGCCCACCGGCTGGCAACCGTGCGCTCGGCAGACCGCATCATCGTCCTGGATCAGGGCCGGGTCCAGGCCCAGGGCACGCACTCCACCCTGCTGCGCGACAGCCCTCTGTACGCCCACCTGGCTGCCCTGCAGTTCCGCAGCGACGGCCTGGACACACCCGCGGCGGCAGACGCACCAATGACGTCCTGACGATGTGCTGCAATACAACAGTCCTTGGTGCTTGTGTAGACTCGTTGCGTCAAATCTCGACACGGGAGAACGCTGCATATGGCGGCGGGAGCCGGAACGGTGGTCGCACCGGCGAAGGCCGGCGACCGTATCTACGAAACCATCAAGAGCGAGCTCTATATTGAGCTTGCACCCGGTGACCGGCTTACGGAGCAATCGGTCTCTCGCCGGTTCGGGGTTAGCCGGATTCCGGTCAGGGAAGCCCTACACCGGCTTGTTCAGGAGGGGTATCTACACGCGCACAGACGCGCGGGTTACACGGTGCGCGAGATCGGCCAGCG
>JAWOFB010000020.1:0-2769 GCA_046482445.1 Ectothiorhodospiraceae bacterium
AGCGCCTCCAGGATGCTGATCACGCGATCATCCTCGATGCTGCCCAGCATGTTGCGCACGTCCGCGTCATCCAGGCGCCCGCCCCCGTAGGCCAGGGCCTGATCCGCAAGACTCATGGCATCCCGCATGCTGCCGTCGGCGGAGCGCGCGAGCCGTGCCAGGGCCGCTTCTTCGGCGGGCACGTCCTCCTGCTCCAGGATTTCCCGCAGGTAGCCCCCGATGACGCTCGCCGGCAGGCGCTTGAGATTGAACTGCAGGCAACGGGACAGGACGGTCACCGGCACCTTTTGCGGGTCGGTGGTTGCCAGCAGAAACTTGACGTGCGGCGGCGGCTCCTCAAGCGTTTTAAGCAGCGCGTTAAAGCTGTGGGTGGAGAGCATGTGCACCTCGTCCACCAGGTAGATCTTGTAGCGCCCCTGGCTGGGTGCGTACTGGACGTTGTCCAGCAACTCGCGGGTATCCTCCACCTTCGTGCGCGAAGCTGCGTCCACCTCGATCAGGTCCACGAAGCGGCCGTCATCAATCACGCGGCAGGTACCGCACTCGCCGCACGGCTCGCTGCCGATGCCCTGCTCGCAGTTGAGACACTTGGCCAGAATGCGGGCGATGGTGGTCTTGCCCACGCCGCGCGTGCCCGTGAACAGGTAGGCGTGGTGCAGGCGGTCGTTATCCAGGCCGTTGACCAGGGCTTGAAGGACGTGCTCCTGCCCGGCCATGGCCTTGAACGTGCGCGGACGGTACTTGCGCGCCAGAACCTGATGAGCCATGCAACCCCGCTACACTCCGCCGATTGCGCCGAATTGTAACACCTCACACCCGCCATCAAGCGGAGCCGCGGCCGACGCACAGCAGAGCCGCATTGCACACCACTGCCTGGTGGTTTAGCCTCTCGGTCTTCGGTGACAGGGATGCGCCAAACCCGCGGAGAGGTGGCCGAGCGGTCGAAGGCGCGCGCCTGGAAAGCGCGTGTACCCGACAGGGTACCGAGGGTTCGAATCCCTCCCTCTCCGCCATCCTCTCTTGAGCGGTGCCGCAGGTACCGCTCAAGAGAGGATCATGGACGAGGCGGGATTCGAACCCTCGGTATCAACAATCCGGGTTCGACCCAAGACACCATCCGTACGCTGGGATGGAACGAAGCGGAATCCCGGCTCTGCAGGCGCTCTGCGCCGCGCGCCGGAACACCCCGGCACCACCGATCAATGGCGGCCGTGCCGGTCCCTCCGCGGCGATACACTGTTAACCCGGTCAGGCCCGGAAGGGAGCAGCCGTAGCAGTGGACTCGGGCGCCGGAGTGTGGCTGGTACGCGTCGCCTCCAGTCAAGGGATGGCGGCAGCCTCGCGCCGCGTTCCGGCCCCCCTCGGGGGCCGCTGTGCTGCGCCCGATCAACGGCCGTACCCAACGTATCCGGGATAGCTACTGGGAACCGCCGCTGGGGCCTGGTTGCCCTTGCGAACCCGGGAACGGCGTTACTTTGCCGTCGCCGTCGGTGATCTTGCTGGCGCCAATCCGGTCGACCTCATCGATGCGCACCACCGAGTGCATGGGGATGAAGGTCCGTTCCACTCCCTCGAACTCATTGCGCAGCCGCTCCTCGCTCGGGTCGACGACCACCTGGGTGCGTTCGCCGAAGGTGAGCGCCTCGACCACCACGAAGCCCATCATCTCGCCGGCACTCACACTGCGCGCGTACACGTCAAATATCTGACCCTGGTTGTAAAAGATCACCCGGTAGATTGTCTCGTTGGCCATAGTGGCGCTGCCAGCCCGCTGCGAACACAAGCCGCGAAGGGTAGCATAGCGGCGCATGGCGCTGCGTAAGGAGTGAACCGTGTTCCCGTGGGAAGGCCAGGACATTGCTGACGTGGAGGCGCTCGTAGCGGAGCGTGATCCATACCGCTATCGCATCGGCGCCCTGACCGTTAGCGCGACCGGTGCGCGCCCCCCGGCCATGGCCTGGTTTTCCGGGCGCAGCGAAATGGGCCAGTACCTGGCGCGGGTGGAGCCACGGCGCCACGGCCTCGCGGGACCGGCCCTGATCACGGTCCGCGAGGGGCTGCAACAAGCCGTCGCAGGCCTGGAGGTCCGTGGCCCGAACAAGGACACCCGAGCGGCTGTCAACGCCGCCGCACGAGGTGCGTTTCACTTGGCCTGGTGGGGCAGCCTGGAGCATCTCTGCCAGGGGGATGACGAGGTGGCGGCCAGCCTTTTGGCGGAACTCGATCCGCCGGGCGAGTCGCCGCTGCCGACCCGGCGTATCCCCGAACTGGTTCGTTTTCTCCACGCCAACCTGCCCGTTCGCGCACCCGCGCAAGGTGACGCCGGGCCAGAACAAGGCTGAACGGCCTGGGCTGGCGCGGCGCCGGACACGGTTGTCAGGCCGCGTGCTGGCGAACGGTCGCACACCCCGTTGCGGGCAAGTTGCTCGGGAGGCTCGTTCCCTATCGACGCCGCACCGTCCCGCGGGCTACGCTTGGCCAACAGTTCATCATGAGCGGGAGGATGCAGGATGGCCCTGTGGCGCTGCCGGGTGGCGTCCGGCGAGCAATTTCCGAATGCCGAAGAAGCCGGTGTCGTAGTGGAAGCCGAGAACGTGGACGAGGCTCGGACGCAAGCCAAGCGCGAAATCGAGTTCGAGGAAGTCCTCGTGGATGACCGCGGTCGAACCATCCAGTTCGAGGTCAGGGATATCGTCTGCGAACCGGTGGAGACCGACGAGGATGAGGCGGAGTAAGCCTCTCCCCGCAGCCCCGAGCAAAAAAACGGGG
>JAWOFB010000056.1:0-2686 GCA_046482445.1 Ectothiorhodospiraceae bacterium
CTGAGCCAGGTCTCCAGCACGCCCGCGTAGAACTCGAAATGCCGCGTCTGTCGTCCCCGGAATGCTTCCCGGTGCTCGACCTCCATCATTGTCCCGACAAAGCCCGGAAACGCCTCCCAGATACCGACCCCGAGCACGGCAGAGCGGTCCGTTCGCATGAGGTTCTCCGCCTCGGCGTTGAAATAAGTGATTCGCCAGTGGTCATCCAGCGTATAGAAGCCGTCGGTAATGCTCTCCAGTGTTGTGGTCAGGCGGCTCGCCACGCGGACAAGCTCCTCTTCCAGGTCCTTGCGCTCATGGACGTCGATGGCGCTGCCGTACCACTTGCGCAGCACGCCGCCCTCGTCGCGGACCGGGACGGCCCCGACGTAGTGCCACCGATACTTGCCGTCGGCCCGACTGTAGATCCGAAAATCGACCTGGTAGTCCCGCTCCCCGGCGATGGCTTCGCGCCAGGCCTCCAGAACACGGTCCTGATCGTCCGGGTGGACTGCCTCCACCCAGGCACCGCGGGCAAGCTGGTCGTTGCTGATGCCGGTGTATTCAAAAAATGTCTGATTGGCGTAATCGATTGTCCCGTCGGCGGTCGCCGTCCACACGATGCCTGGCATGGCATCGGCCAGCTGCCGGAGACGCTCTTGACTCTGAAGCAGGTTGCGCTCGGTGCGCCGCCGTTCGGTGACATCCTGGAGGGCACCGCGGACCTGGCGAATAACCCCGGCGTCGTCGCGGACGGCCTCGCCGATGGTCCGCACCGTCCGACGCCGACCCTCGGCCGTAATGATGTCGAGTTCGTCGTCGAACGCCGCTGCCTCCTCGGCGCATGCCTGGAACAGGCGCCGTATCCGATGTCGGGCCTCGGGGGCGTAGTAGTCCATGGCCTCAGCGATGGTGACCTGCTTGCCCGACACCTCCTCATGGATGAGGCACACCTCATGGGACCAGTGCAGGCGACCGGCATCCAGATCGGCACTCCAGCCCCCCACATGCGCCAGTCGCCCTGCAAGCGAGCGCATGTGTTCGGCGTCCTGTACCTGCTTGCGGTCCTGGTGCCGGCGTGTCGCCGAGGCAATGATCTGGCAGACGCTGACCAGGTAATCCCTCGCTTCGTCGGCCTCGTCTTGCGCTTGTCCCAGCGCGTACAGAACGCCCCATTGACGCGCGGGCTCGACAACGGGGATGCAGAGGCCAGCCTGCGGCAAGGCTTCCGTTTCGACGCGGAGTCGCGTGGCCAGCGTACGCAGGCCAGGCGCGCTCATGGGTATAACGGCTCCGGTCTCAAGCGCCTCAGCGGCCGCAGGATCCCCGGCCAGGGCGTACCGATCAACCGCCGACTCTGGCGCGTCACAGCCCGCGGCCGCAACCAGACCGGGCCCGCCGCGCGCGGTGGTTTCCATCAACACGGCCGCCGTGAACCCTAACTCCGCCCGGACCAGATCGACAGCCCGATCCAGCAACGCCTGCAGCGAACCGGCGCGCAGGGCCATTTCCCCGAATTCCGCCAGAGCAGCCTGTCTGGAGGCGGTCGAAGCCATACGACGCTCAGCCGCTTTGCGCTGGCTGACGTCCACAACCGTGGCGAGAATCCTGGTACGACCGCCGGATTCCATGGGGGCGAGGCCAATCTCGACCGGGATCCGGCTGCCATCGCGGCACTGCGCGTAGAAATCGCGCAGATTCCCGAAAAGGCGTGGCTCCGGCGCCGCCTGATAGCCCCGGCGCAAGGCACCGTGCCTGGACCGCAACTCGTCCGGGACAAGCGTTTCCACGCACGCATCGAGCAGTTGTTCGCGCTCGTAACCGAACAGTTCACAGAGCGCTTCATTCACCGTCTCGATGACGCCCTGGTCATCGACAACGACGATTCCGACGGGAGCCCGATCCAGGGCATACTGAGCCATCTCGTCGCCCCGCCCCCCACCATCGACGCAACGCTGAAGGGAGACATAATACTCCTGGCGTCCGCCTGCATCACGCACCGGCGTGATGCTCCACTGCACCGTGTAGGCTGAGCCGTCCTTGCGGTAATTGACGGCCGTATCCAGAACGGACTGACCCCGACCGAGCCGTTCGCGAAGGTGGCGCAAGGCCCATGCATCGGTCTTGGGGCCCTGCAGAATGCGTGGCGTCGCGCCGATCAACTCGTCGCGATGGTAGCCCGTCATGCGGCAGAAGGCCGGATTGACGTAGACGATCTCCGGCCCGGGGAAGTCGAGCTGCGCGGTGGTGATCACCACCGCGTCGGGGGAATCATCGAGAGCCCGCTCAGAGCGCAGGCGCTGCCAGGAGTGGTCTGTGTTCACTCGCGACCCATCCGGTGCCAATCAATCGCGTTGTTCTTGTACCACTTTTGAGCACTTTCTGTACAACATTTCATTACCGTTACGGTCTGAGAGGAGGATCGGCACAATACCCGACTCCTCGCCAGCTGCCCGCGCCGACGCTTTTCAGTATGCACACTTCGGGGGGAAAGTCACGGTGGCGGATCAGCCGGAAGCCAGAGGCTCATACCCGCGCGTTCGGGGTCCACGCGATGAGCGCCCGACTCACATGAGTCAGGGCACCGACGCGAGCAGGATTCGCAGGATGAAGCGGGTGCAGGGAGCCGGATTACTCGAGCACTGGATCGTCAGCGAACGCCCATTCCGGGAACGGGTCGGGGAACCGACGCCAGGCTGCAGGGCCG
>JAWOFB010000079.1:0-3183 GCA_046482445.1 Ectothiorhodospiraceae bacterium
ATCAAACGCTGTCCCGAGGAGGGCTGTACGCGCCGAAGCGCTCAGTCGGGCGGCCTGGGTATCGATGGCCCCGCGCACCGCCTGATTGGCACTGACACCCCCGGCGACCACCAGCCGCTCAACGCCGGTCTGTTCCAGCGCCCGGCGGCACTTGATGGCCAGCGTCTCCGCCACCGCATCCTGAAAGGCCCGTGCGATGGCGGCACGGGCGTCGGCGTCGTCGCCAGCCTCGTGGACCCGATCGCGGGTGTGTGTTTTCAGGCCGCTGAAGCTGAAATCCAGCCCTGGCCGGTCCGTCATGGGGCGCGGGAAGCGGTAGCGGTCCGGGTCGCCGGTCGCGGCCAGGCGCTCCAGCTCCGGTCCGCCCGGGTATGGCAGTCCCAGCAGCTTGGCCGTCTTGTCGAAGGCCTCGCCCACGGCATCATCCAGTGACTGGCCCAGCGGCCGGTAGCGCCCCAGTCCCGCCACTTCCACCAGCAGGGTGTGGCCGCCGGAGACCAGTAGCGCCACGAAGGGAAAGGCCGGCGGCTCCGGCTCGAGCATGGGCGCCAGCAGGTGCGCCTCCATGTGGTGAACGCCCAGGGCCGGCAGGCTCCGCGCCCAGGCCAGGCTGCGCGCCGTGGCCGCACCCACCAGGAGCGCGCCTACCAGGCCCGGGCCGCGGGTATAGGCCACGGCATCGAGCTGCCCGCGGCTGACCCCCGCCTCACCCAGTACGCGCTCGGTCAGGGGCAGAACCCGCCGGATATGGTCGCGGGAGGCGAGCTCCGGCACCACACCGCCGTAGGTGGCATGCAGATCCACCTGACTGTGCACCGCATGGGCGAGCAGACCGGCAGAGCCGTCGTAGACGGCCACTCCGGTCTCATCACAGGAGGTCTCAACCCCGAGCACACGCATCAATTCACTATCCTCAGTCCCCGAGACGGCGCGGCGTCCGCCCTTTCGCCTTTCGCCTTTCGCCTTGCAGCTTGCAGCTTGCAGCTTGCAGCTTGCAGCGCAGTGTACGGGCGTCCCGACACCCCGCGCCACCGCCTCGCTTGTGTTGGCGGATGGCGGTGACTAGAATAATCCGGCTAAGGGGCCGGACCCCGATCGCCATTGGCACCAACGGAGGACGAGTCACTGCATGCCGATCGTTAAAGTACGCGAGAACGAACACTTCGAGGTTGCACTGCGCCGGTTCAAGCGCTCGTGCGAAAAGGCGGGTGTACTCTCCGAGGTCCGCCGCCGCGAGCACTACGAAAAGCCCACCCAGGTGCGCAAGCGCAAGCAGGCAGCGGCGATCAAGCGCCACGCCAAGAAGCTCCAGCGGGAGCAGCAGCGCCGCGATCGCATGTACTGACCCGCGTCATGACCGATACCACCCTGAAAGATCGCCTCAACACGGCCGTTAAGGAGGCCATGCGCCAGCGCGAGCGGGAACGCCTGGGGACGCTGCGCATGGCCACGGCGGCCATCAAGCAGTACGAGGTGGATCACCGGGTGGATGCGGGTGACAGCGATGTCATCGCCCTGCTGGATCGCATGGTTAAGCAGCACAACGAGTCCATCGAGCAGTACCGGGCCGCCGACCGGGACGACCTGGTCGACCGGGAGGTGCAGGAGCGCGACGTGTTGCGCGAGTTCCTGCCGGAGCCGGTGAGCGACGAGGAGCTCGACGCGCTGGTGGAACAGGCCATCCGGGACAGCGGGGCGACGACCGTGCGCGATATGGGCCAGGTCATGGGGCAACTCAAGCCCCAGCTCCAGGGTCGGGCCGACATGAGCCAGGTCAGCGCACGGGTCAAGCAGCGGTTGCAGGGCGGGGAGTAGCCGCGCGGTCGGCAGCCGGGATCGCGTAGCGCAGCGGCTGGCCAGCCGCCGGCGTGCGCGTGCCGACGCGTGTCGGGGCGTCACCCGGACCGGGATTCGCACGGGGTCGGGGAGGAACGACCATGGCCGGACGAATTCCGGACGCCTTTATCGACGAACTCCTGGCCCGCGCCGACATTGTGGAGCTCATCGGATCGCGCCTGCAGCTGCGCAAGGCCGGCGCCAATTACCAGGCGCTGTGCCCCTTCCACAGCGAGAAAACCCCCTCGTTTAGCGTCAGCCCGTCCAAGCAGTTCTACCACTGCTTTGGCTGCGGCGCCCACGGCACCGCCATCCGCTTTCTCATGGAGTACGACCGCCTGAGCTTCCCGGAGGCGGTGGAACACCTGGCGCGCCAGGTCGGCATGGATGTCCCGCGCGAGGCCCAGCCGCGCAGCGACCCGCAGGCCGCGGGCCTGTACCCGCTACTGGAGAAGGCAGAGGCCGCTTTCCGCGGCTGGCTGCGGGGTCACCCGGAGCGCGAGCGCGCCGTGGCCTATCTGCGCCGGCGCGGCCTCAGCGGCACCATCGCGGCACGCTACGGCATCGGCTTCGCGCCACCGGGCTGGGACAACCTCCTGCGTGAACTCGGCAACGCCGAGGAACTGGTGCGGGCCGGGCTGGCCATCCAGCGTGACTCCGGCGGGACCTACGACCGCTTCCGCGACCGCATCATCTTCCCCATCCGCGACCGGCGGGGGCGCCCGGTGGGCTTTGGCGGCCGCGTCCTCGACGATGGCGAGCCCAAGTATCTGAACTCCCCCGAGACCCCGGTATTCCACAAGGGCCGGGAGTTGTACGGCCTGCACGAGTGCCTGCAGCAACAGCGCTACCCGGACCCCATCCTGGTGGTGGAGGGCTACATGGACGTGGTGGCACTCGCCCAGCAGGGACTGCCCAACGCCGTGGCCACCCTGGGCACGGCCACCACCACGGACCAGGTGGAGCGGCTGTTCCGCACAACGCGCAACGTGGTGTTTTGCTTCGACGGCGATACGGCCGGCCAGCAGGCCGCCTGGCGGGCCCTGGAGAACACGCTGCCGGCCCTGCGCGACGACCGCCAGGCGCGTTTCCTGTTTCTCCCCGAAGGCGAGGATCCGGACTCGCTGGTCCGCGCACAGGGCGCGGAGGCCTTCCTCGGCCGCGTCACCGAGGCGGAACCACTGTCAGGCTTCCTGTTCCGGGAACTGGAGCGCGACGCCGAGCTGCACACCCCGGATGGCCGGGCGCGACTGGTTGAGAGGGCGGCCCCGGTCATCGCGCGCTGCCCCGCCGGCGTTTTCCGCGACATGCTGGTGGACGAACTCGCTCGGCGCGCCCGACTGGACC
>JAWOFB010000016.1:0-6552 GCA_046482445.1 Ectothiorhodospiraceae bacterium
CTATCTCCTCAATGGCATTCCTTGCCATTATCCAGAGGCGTTCAGGGTAATGAATGACCCCCTCGGACGAGCTGGATGAGCGGGGACACTGAGGACAACGGGAAGCGCGGGGACAGTTCAAAACGGGTTGAGCGGGCACTATGGCCTGAACTGTCCAAGGCGCAAATCCCTGTTTATAAACGAGACTTCCACGTAGTGGAAAACATTCAGCACGGCCAGTAGCCATTCACACGGCAGGGGTCGCTGGTTCAAACCCAGCCGCGCCCACCAGGCAGATCAAGGGCTTACAGTAATCCTGTAGGCCCTTTTTTTGTGAGCGGGGACAACGCGGGGACAGTGACCTGTGGACTGCGTTGGTCCTCACGCGCCGATTAGCATGCTGCCGCCTGCTCACCGGAGGGTCGTGCGACTACGACCAAGAAGGACGGCTAGACCGAAGCTCGCCCAGTTCATCACTCATTTAAGCGATTTAGAGTTTCAGGCGTGTCTCGTCCTCGTCGTCGCTATCGCTGGAGTTCATCGTATCGGCTTTGAACGCATCGACGATCCGTTGAGCCCAGGCGTGCAGCGGCTCTACGTAGGTTTTGGCCAGCATGCCATCCCGCGTACGAGCCTGCGGCTCGGGTTTGGCGCCGGAGTTGTCGTAGAGGTAGACACGGTCGGCCCAGTGCATCGCCACCTCACAGTAGGTCATCGAGCGCTTGTACCGGTCGATGATCTTGTCGATGGGAACGCTGTGCCCGCCCTGCATGACACGCCGGGTGATCCGTGCGGCGTTGATCTCCGGCGAATCCGTTCCGATGAAGAACACGCGCACAAAATAGCCTGCTTCCCGGGCTCTGCGTAGGGCTTGGAGTTTGTCGTCGGACGAGAACACGGTCTCGAGCGCAACACTCTCCCCGCGCGCCAGAGCCTCATCTCGGTATGTGACGCAATAGTGCGCCGCCTGACGGACCGATTCCGGATCATTCCAGCCGTTGAAACGGCTTTCCGCAATCTCGTCGGGGTTGAGGTAGGTGCAGCCATCCAGCCAGGAGTGCGCACGCAATGCGCCGGTTATTGAGGTCTTGCCGGCGCCATTGGGCCCCGCAATGATAATGAACCTCGGCCGATCCCGGACCATGAAATCGTGATGCGGGCATCAGCGCGAGCTGTGCTCCGCACCTCCGCGCTCGCTGTCGGACCTGCGCAGGTACGTCGACCGGACTTGTTCCCGAAACGCCTGCATATCCGCCTCAAAGCGCTGCATGGCTACTGTATGAAGTGCCTGCGCCGTATCGGCAACCTGCTGCATGATGGCGTCAAGTGCTGCCTCATCCGGCTCATGGGCCGGGTCCGCCAGGGAGGGCACGACACTCGCTTCATCGGCGCGGTTGGCATCTTGCTTGTGCGCTTTCATGGTGTCCGGCTCCCATTCAGTCACGGCTGAAACTTGTCGCCAAGTATACACCCACCCGGGCCGAGCCCGCACGGTAGCCCGCATCACCTATGGGCTCACCGGCTCCGGGCCCCCTTGCCGCCGCCCTCTCCAAACCTGCAACGGATCAGTGAGCGGGTCACCGAGAGGCTACCCAGCGCACGCCACCGGTCACGACAGCGCCCTATTCGTAGACGGCTTGTACAATTTTCGGGCCTGGACGCCACTTCGAATACACCCATGGCAAACCTGTGGAGTTGCGCCATCGGTCACCGGTGGTGCGGCGGGGCGTCGTAACCAAGCGCGGGTTTGATACGCCGTCACGGATGCGGCTCGCCGCGCGCTCCCCAGAAACTGTGCAACTCGTCACAGTAGCAGGACTCAGAGTCCCGCCACGGCGTCGACGAGCAAACTCAACCCTCGACAAATAGACAGGACTGATACAAAATTTATACGCGTTGACGGCTTGCAAGGAGGTTAATTGAGCCAGCGGCGCACGCACTAACATCCACAACGTCGATATCCGTCGACATGTAAAATCTCTGGCACAAAGAGGGCATGAGCATGAACGCCGAGATTTCCCTGTTCCAGTACGACCTGGTCTTCAACTTCTTCTCATTCACCATCGCCGTCATGGCGGCGGCAACCATCTTCTTCTGGCTGCAACGCAGCCAAGTGGCTCCCGCCTACCGGGCCGCTCTTACTTTGAGTGGTCTCGTAACCTTTATCGCCTTCTACCACTACTTCCGCATCCTCGAGAGTTGGGAGGCGGCCTACGTCATCACCGAAGGCGGGATTCAGGCGTCGGAGAAGGCGTTCAACGATGCCTACCGGTACGTGGACTGGCTTCTCACGGTGCCGTTGCTCATGGTCGAGCTGATCCTCGTCATGCGGCTTTCCCGGCAGGAAACCATCAGTAAGGCAACCTGGCTTGGTGGGCTTGCAGCCCTGATGATTATCCTGGGTTACCCGGGCGAAGTGTCGGATGACACGGCCATTTCCATGCTGTTCTGGGTCTTGTCGATGATCCCGTTCACCATCATCGTCTACACACTGTATGTCGGTCTGAGCGAAGCGGTGAACCGCCAGCCGGAAGAGGCCAAGAGCCTGGTCAATGCGGCGCGTTATCTGACCATCGGCGCATGGCTGTTCTATCCGATCGTGTACCTGTTCCCGCTGATCGGGTTGTCCGGACCGGCCTCCGAGACATTCCTGCAGGTGGGCTATACGATTGCTGATATCGTGGCCAAGGCCGTGTTCGGTGTCTTGATCTACATGATCGCCGTCCGCAAGTCCGAAGCCGAAGCCAGCAAGTCTGGTGAGGCCGTCGAGACTCACTAAGCGACGGTGTCGAGACCGGGCGGACGGGATGGGCCCGTCCGCCCGATTTGCGGCGGATCACGTTGGCCGCCGCAGCCGTTCCGGGTGCGGGCTGTGGGATTCGCCAAAGCCGGCGTACTGCAGCTAACGCGAGCATCCGATCGACTACGGGAGCCCGCCATGGATCGCGAAATACCTGTAACGCCAACAGCGTCGGCGACTCCGGATATCCATGGCGACGTGGCACTCGAAAACCGGACGACCGTCGCAGGCGACGACGTCACCATTACCCAACATCAAGTCGATTCGCGCGCCACGGAGAGCGTCCGTGTGGCCATGCGCGCGGTCAGTATGACTGACAGCGTTGTCGGGCGCTTGGCAGCCGAGCAACTTGCCACCGGCGGCAAAATGCTGCGCGCCGAGCTTACCCTGGCAGCCGTTCGAGCGATGACCTCAACTTCGGCGGCTTCTGGGCCGGAGGAAACACCTTGGGCAGCGGCTGCTGTGGAACTGACCCACCAGGCATCCCTGGTCCACGACGACCTAATGGACCGCGATGGCGAGCGCCGAGGCTGTGTTGCAGTTTGGCAAAGCCATGGCCCCGATCACGCGATTCTCCTGGGGGATCACCTCCTCGCGTCTGCGTTCGACGCTGCGGCACGCGCGCCGAACGCCCGGGTTCTGGTGCCACGAATCGCGGCTGCGGTACGCGGGGCCGCGGGAGGACAGGTACGCGAGCGAGGTGCCGCGCCGCCGCTGGACTGCAAAGACCCCGCGGGTGCCTACGAGGACCGGGTACGCGCAAAATCCGGTTGCCTCATGGCACTGCCCGTCGAGGCTGGCCTGACCAGCATAAGCGTCGATGCGGAGACGATTGCGACCGCCGCACGAGCCTGGAGCGCTTTGGGCGCGGCCTATCAGATCGGCGATGACTTAAGCGAGCTCGAGGGACGCAAGGCCGGACGTTCGCGTCAATCCGACCTGATCGAGCGGCGCTTTACCGCGCCGGTTGCCCATTATCTGATGGCGTCCAGTCCATCCGAGCGCAGTGCCCTGTACGAATTTCTGGGCCAGGCACCAGGAACGGACGGACCCATCGCAGACTGGCGCCAACGCCTTCTGGCTGGCGACACGCCCGAGCGCTGTCGCCAGCACATCAAGCAGCTCGTCAGCGAGGCACGGGCCGAGGCTAAACCTCTGCCCCCGCGTCTGCGGCAACTGCTCGAAGCGACCATCAAGCGGATCCACCCCGGTAATCCTCGGACGGAGGAACACCAGCGATGACGACAAACGGGGCGGCGCCACCGGCATCCACGCCCCGTAGCGGCAGGCATGACGGCAACGCAATTGTCGTCGGTGGCGGTTTTGGCGGTATTGCCACCGCCCTGCGTCTTCGTGCCCGCGGCTTACGCGTGACGCTTGTGGAACGCCTGGAGCGGCTTGGCGGGCGCGCTCAGGTCTACGAGCGCGACGGCTTTCGATTCGATGCCGGCCCCACCGTCATCACGGCCCCGTGGCTGTTCGATGAACTCTTCGCTTTGTTCGGGCGCGAGCGAGCCGCAGCCGTCCCCTTCCTGCCGGTGACACCGTGGTACCGAATCGGTTTCGCCGATGGCAGTCATCTGGACTACGGGCCGGACCGCGAGCGAACCGAAGCGGAGATCCAACGACTGGCGCCCGATGATCTCAGCGGGTACCGAGCATTCGCCGCACACACCCGCGCCTTTCACGATGTCGCATTCACGAAACTGGGCGCTCAGCCTTTCCACCGACTCGGCACCCTGGCACGCCATGGCCCGCGCCTTCTGTGGCTCCAGGCATTTCGCTCGGTCTACGGCATGGCATCCCGGTATATGCGCGATGAACGCCTGCGACAGGCGTTTAGTTTGCAACCACTACTGATCGGCGGAAATCCCAAGGCAACCACGTCGATCTACAGCCTGATCCACGAGCTCGAGCACCGCGGCGGGGTCGTCTTCCCCCGTGGTGGGACCGGGGCGTTGGTGGACGCGCTGGACCGATTGCTTCGCGACGTCGGTGTGGAGGTCATCACGGGGCAGACCGTCGAACGCATCGACACCAACGCCGGACGCGTCACGGGCGTCAGCCTGGCCAGTGGCGAATCACTGCCTGCCTCCGTGGTTGTCAGCGATGCCGATCCCGCCTTCGTCCACCGCCACATGCTTCCAGGGGTGCGCCGCCGGCAATGGACGAACCGGCGCCTGAACACTTTGCGCTATGCCATGGGGCTGTACGTGCTGTACTTCGCAACGGACTGCCGCTACCCCGAGGTCGCCCACCACACAATCCAGATCGGCGCCGACTATCACAACGAGCTCGACGGCATATTCCGCCGCGGCGAGCTCACCAGCACACCGAGTCTGTACCTACACCGACCGACCGCAACCGACCCGGAGATGGCACCGCCGGGCCAGGACACCTTCTATGTCCTCGCGGCCGTCCCCAATCTGAATGCCGGCATCGACTGGTCGCAAGCGGCACCACGACTGCGTGAGACCGTGATCGACCAGCTCCAGGAGACACTGTTACCCGATCTGCGGGCGCACCTGGTCACGGCCTTTGACGTCACGCCGGAAGACTTCGGTCACGATTATCTCGCCAGCTACGGCAGCGCTTTCAGCATCCAGCCGCTGTTTACCCAATCGGCGTGGTTCCGCTTCCACAATCGGTCGAACGAGGTCCGCGGACTGTATTTTGCGGGGGCTGGTACCCACCCCGGTGCTGGCGTTCCGGGGGTGGTGACCTCCGCCAAGGTGGTCGAATCGGTTCTTGCTGACGAGGGTGTCTTCCCATGACATCGGTGGCCCTGGTATCGAGTGAGCAACCGGAGCTGGGGCTCCAGCGCCATGCACGCTCATTCGCCTGGGCCGCCCGTTTTCTGCCGCGCTCGACGCGCCATGATGCCGCCGAACTCTACGCCTTCTGCCGCGCAGTGGACGATCTGGCCGACGGCGACGACCCAGAGAACGGCGAGGCAAGCCTGGAAGCCATTCGCGAAGCGCTTGCCGTCGGCGACACCGCGCACCCGGTTGCAGGGCCCTTTCTGGCGCTTGTCGGGCGAAGCGGGATCGACGTCACCCCGGCCATCAGCCTCGTTGACGGTGTTCGCAGTGATCTCAAGGCGGTCGAGATCACCACGACGGATGAACTCATCCGCTACGCCTATCGCGTCGCCGGCACGGTTGGCCTCATGATGAATCCACTGCTCGGTGTCACGCACCGGGACGCAGCGCCGTTCGCGGTGGATCTCGGCATTGCCATGCAGTTAACGAACATCGCCCGGGACGTTGTGGAGGATGGCGAACGCGGCCGCAGGTACCTGCCCGCCGATCGGCTTGAGGGCGCCGTCGCCCCCCAGCGCCTGGCCCACCCCGAACCGGACCTGCGCGTTACGGCGTTCGACGCCATCCTGGGCCTTCTGGAGACCGCAGACCGGTACTATGCCAGCGCACAAGTCGGCATGGCGTTCATACCGCGGCGCCCCCGACTGGCAATACTGACCGCGGCCCGGCTCTACCGGGCCATCGGCGAGCGCATCCGGGAACTGGGCCCGCAAGCGTACTGGCAGGGCCGTGCGAGCGTACCCAGAATGACCAAAACCGGCCTCACCATCAGCTCTGTCACGTCCTGGTTGCCTCCACACCCAGCATCGACACCGGAGCATGACGCCAGTTTGCACACGCCCATCGCTGGCTGGGCAGGCGCAGACCCCAGGGCGCGTGCCTGATGCGCCGCCTCCGCGAAATCGCGATTGTGGGCGGGGGTCTGGCCGGACTGAGCCTGGCCGTGGCACT
>JAWOFB010000031.1:0-6910 GCA_046482445.1 Ectothiorhodospiraceae bacterium
TGCGCGTGCTGGGGCTGGACGACGACGCCGACGGCCAGACCGTCCGGCAGCAGTACCGGCGACTCGCCCAGCGCCACCACCCGGACAAGGGCGGCGACACGGAGACCCTCCAGAAGATCAACGAGGCCATGATGGTGCTCAACCCATGACCGGCCAGCACGCTGGCGTAGCCGCCACTTGGTTCCGCGACGACAACGGGATCGATACCGGAGCGGCGTGGCAGGCGCTCGTGGACCTGTACACACGGCCGGGTGCCGCCGGCCACTGTCTGGAACTGCAGGCCGGCGACGGCACCAGCGTGACCGCGCTCCTGACACTCATGACCGCTGCCGCGGCGGGCAACGGCGCAGTGACACGCCAGGCCGCTGCCGACGTCGCTGGCTTGAGTGAGGCGTTTCAGAGTGACGTTCTGCGGCCCTTGCGGAGTGCTCGCGACGGTCTCAAGCGGTGGCAGCGGGTCCTGCCGGATGCTATGGGTGTCCGCGAGTCGGTCCTGGAGCGCGAGCTGGCCGCCGAGCAACTGGAACAGCGACTGGTGCTGGAGTGCCTCGCCGACGGTCGTGGCCCACCGGACGACCCGTGCGGCGACGCCTGCCTGAGTGTGGCCCGCTACCTGCGCTTGCGGCGCTTGAGTGACGACACCGATACGCTGCAGACCCTCGGGTATCTGTTGAGTATTGCCCTGGGCGAATACGACAGCCTCCACATCCAGCGCGTGCTGGAGCGTGCCCTCGTGGCGGAAGTCGGGCAGCGGGACTGAAACGAGCCGTTGCAACCGGTCCACAAAAAAGGCCGCCCGAGGGCGGCCTTTCTGGTTCAGCAGGGCTGGCTGGACGGTTACAGGTCCTTGACCGTCTGCGCCATGCTGCTGGCGACCTTCTGGGCATCGCCGAAGACCATCTTGGTCTTGTCGCCGAAGAACAGGTGGTTCTCCACGCCGGAGAAGCCCGTGCCGCGACCGCGCTTGATCACCAGCACGTTCTCGGCGTCTTCCACATCCAGGATGGGCATGCCGTAGATCGGGCTGGACTCGTCGGTCTTGGCCGCCGGGTTGACCACGTCGTTGGCGCCGATGACCAGGACCACATCCGTGAGCTTGAAGTCCTCGTTGATCTCTTCCATGTCGAAGATCATGTCGTACGGAACGCCGGCCTCGGCCAGCAGGACGTTCATGTGGCCCGGCATGCGGCCCGCCACCGGATGGATGGCGAACTTCACCTCGATGCCGCGGCTCTGCAGGCCCTGCACCATCTCCCAGATCTTGTGCTGGGCCTGACCCACGGCCATGCCGTAGCCCGGCACGATGACCACGCTGTCCGAGTAGGCCATGAGGTAGGCCGCATCCTCGGCGCCCATTTCCTTCATTTCGCCCTCGGGGCCGGCGGCGGCCGTCGCCTGGGTGCCGAAGCCACTGAACAGCACGTTGGTCAGCGCCCGGTTCATGGCCTTGGCCATCAGGTGCGTGAGCAGCATGCCCGCGGCACCCACCAGCGTCCCGGCGATGATCAGCGCGGCATTGCCCAGGACAAAGCCCTCGAAGCCCACCGCCAGGCCGGTGAGTGCGTTGAACAGCGAGATCACCACCGGCATGTCGGCGCCGCCGATGGGCACGGTCATGAATACGCCGAAGGCGAGCGCCAGGACGAAGAACAGGAAGATCGGGAAAACGCCGCCACTGAAGAACACCCAGATACCGGCCAGAATGGTGGCCGCGAACAGCAGGATGTTCACCGTCTGCTGCGCCGGAACCAGGCTGCTTCGCTTCATGCGGCCGTCGAGCTTGGCCCAGGCGATGAGCGAGCCCGAGAAGGCCACGGAGCCGATGAGCGCCCCCAGAATACCCAGCGTGGCGATGCTGGTTCCCAGGTACTGGTAGATCGCCGTATCGCCGGCTCCGGCCAGGCTGCGCTGGGCCTCCAGCAGGGAGACCGCGGCGATGGCGCCGGCCGAGCCGCCGCCCATGCCGTTGTACAGCGCCACCATCTGCGGCATGTCCGTCATCTGGACCCGCTGGGCGGAAACCCAGGCCAGACCGCCGCCGATGCCCACCGCCAGGATGATCAGCAGGTAGTTCGAGAACCCGTGGATGTCGCCGTGGAACAGCGTGATGACGACGGCGAGCACCATGCCGGCCCCGGCCCACATGACGCCCTTGCGCGCCGTCTTCGGCGAGCTCATGGCCTTGAGCCCGACGATGAACAGCACGGCGGCCAGGAAGTAACTTAGTTGGATAATCGTGTCCATTCCCGTGCCCCCTTAACCTTCGTCTTTGCTGCTCTTGAACATCTCGAGCATGCGTTCGGTCACGACATAACCGCCGACCGCATTCCCCGCGCCGAGCAGCACGGCAATGAAGCCGATGAGCTGTTCCATGGGGGTCTGCGCGTGGCCCAGCGCGATCATGGCGCCGACCACGACGATGCCGTGAATGAAGTTCGATCCGGACATCAGCGGCGTGTGCAGGATGACCGGGACCCGGGAAATCACCTCATAGCCCGCCACGGCGGACAGCATGAAGATGTACAGTGCCGTGAATCCCTCAATCATGATTTCTTGCCTCCTTCAAGGCGCTCGCGGGTCGCCTCGTGCCGGACCTCGCCGTCGTGTGTCAGGCAGCTCTCGGCCAGGACCTCGTCGTTCCAGTCCAGGTTGAGCTCACCGTCTTTCACGATCAGCGTCAGGAAATTGTAGAGGTTGCGGGCGTACATCTCGCTGGCGTGCTGGCACAGCGCGCTGGCGACGTTCTTGGGCCCGTAGACGGTCACGCCGTTGTGATCGACTTCCTTGCCCGCCTTGGTGAGCTCGCAGTTGCCCCCGGTCTCTGCCGCCAGGTCGATGACAACGGCGCCGCGCTTCATGCGCTCCACCGTGGCCTGATCGATGAGCTTCGGGGCCTGCTTGCCCGGCACCGCGGCCGTGGTGATGACGGCGTCCGCCTTGGCAACGTGGTCCGCCAGGACTTCCTGCTGCTGCTTTTTCTCGTCGTCGGTGAGCTCGCGGGCATAACCGCCTTCACCCTCCGCCGAGACGCCGGTCTTGACGAACTTGCCGCCCAGCGACTCCACCTGCTCCTTGGTGGCCGAGCGCACGTCGTAGGCCTCGACGATGGCGCCCAGCCGCTTGGCCGTGGCGATCGCCTGCAGCCCGGCGACACCGGCACCGATGACCAGCACCGTGGACGGCCGGATGGTGCCGGCGGCGGTGGTGAGCATGGGGAACAGCCGCGGGCTCATGTTCGCGGCGAGCAGCGCCGACTTGTAGCCCACGATGGAGGCCTGCGAGGACAGCGCGTCAATGGACTGGGCCCGGGTGATGCGCGGGACCAGTTCCATGGAGAAGCTGGTGACCTTGTTCTTGGTCAGCGTCTTGATGCGGGTGTCGCCTTCGTGGGGGCTCATGAAGCCCAGCACGACGCTGCCCTGCTTGAGCTTGCCGGCCTCCTCGACCGTCGGCGGCTGCACCCGCAGGGTGACATCCGCGTCCTTGTAGAGCTTGTCCGCGGAATCGACCACCGTCACGCCCTGGTAGGCGTCGTCGTCGAATCCGCTGTCCTTGCCGGCGCCGGATTCCATCAGGATCTCCACGCCGAGCTTGTCGAGCTGCTTGATGACGCTCGGCACCAGGGCTACCCGGCGCTCGCCCGACTGGGTCTCCTTTGGCACGGCTACACGTATTGCCATGATCTGTGTCTCCCGTCTTTCCAACAGGGTGGGTCCGAGTCTCTGGCCGCAGCGTCTCGATCCGTGCCCCGGGTGCGCGGCTGTCGCCCGCACCGGCTCCGGCATCCGCTCCGCTGGCTACTGCCGGGACATTCCCCCCGATGCCGCGGCCCCGGACAAAAAAACGCGGTCGGGTCGCCGGCCGCGCTCGCAGGCCGAGGATAACCCATCGCCTGGAGCTTTTGAACCGCGACGGGGGTTGCGTCCGCGTTTCGTGAACGAAGCGATTGCGCGGCCGCGCGTTTCATGGCAATGACACGCGGGCACGCGCGCTTGTCAAGGACGCACAATTCTGGGATAGATAGGGACAACGGCTCGCGCCGTCTCCAAGGAGCGCCCGACGTGCTGGAGCAGACCAACCACATCCTGCGCACTGACGTCTCCGGCATGCCGCTGGAATGGGTCACCTATCAGCAGGCAGCCCGCATGTACTACATGGACCAGGTGGTGTACAGCTGCGGCCGGCTGCTGTACCGGGTCCGCGGTGGCTACAACGCCGTCAGCGGGCGCCGCAGCGTGCTCGAACTCAACTCCATTATCGCCACCCACGGCGCCATGATGGCGAGCATGAAGGGCCACGCCGACTACACCCCGCCGCTGGACAACAACGCCCTGTTCCGCCGCGACGATCACCTGTGCATGTACTGCGGCGGCCGCTTCCGCACCAGCCACCTGTCCCGCGACCACGTCACCCCGCTCAGCCAGGCCGGGCGCGACATCTGGACCAACGTTGTTGCCGCCTGCAAGGGCTGCAACAACGACAAGGCCGGCCGCACACCGGAGCAGGCGGGCATGCAACTGCTCGCCATCCCCTTCAAGCCCACCCACGCCGAGTACGTCTACCTCCAGGGACGGCGCATCCTCGCCGACCAAATGGAATTCCTGCGCGCCCACTTCCCCCGCTCCAGTCCCCTGCGCAGCCGGGGTGTCGCAGACGAGGCCGCAGTCCGTTCTACGCCTTAATACGCCCATCGCGTAGCGCGACCCACACGCCCCTCGCCGTCCGTTTTGGTGCGCTGCCGTCGGCCCCGGGCCTTTGTTGACCGAGCATGAGCCCCAGCATCGCCTTCTTGGTCGTCCTCCGGGTACACGCCCCGTCTTCTTGCCCTGTTTTAGCGCGCACGCGCACTGGCCGGGTGCGTGGGGCTCGACCTGCGAATCCCCGAGCGACTGCCGGGAACCACATCGATCGCTCCGGCGCTGATTTCAGAGCCATTTGTAATCTCGTCGGGGTGGTATTTGTTCCCTTTGTTCTCCCTAGAGTCAGTGGCACAGACGGTGCAAGAGCGGTTGTGACATCCGTCAGCGAGTCGGGGAAGTGATTGCCCGCTTCTGCGGCCTAGCCATGCGGCAACGTGACTTGCCGCTACACCAGGGAGTACATCGCAATGGGTTATCGCAAAACGTATACCCGTCGGGAGATGCTGAAGACGTCCGGCAATGTTCTGGGCTTTAGCATGCTGGCGGCCATCGTTCCGGGGCTGGCCCGTGAGGCGGCAGCCGCAGGCGAGGAACTTGTTGTCGGCTTCATTTATACCGGGCCCAAGGATGACTTCGGGTGGAATCAGTCCCACGCCGTTGCTGCCCAGCAGATCGCGGAGATGGACAATGTCCGCGTTCTGGAGCAGGAGAATGTCCCGGAGACGGAGGAAGTCTCCAACGTCATGCAAAGCATGATTGAGCTGGATGGTGCTTCGGTCGTATTCCCGACATCCTTCGGGTTCTGGGACTTCATACTGGATCTGGCGCCGCGCTATGAAAATGTGTTGTTCGTGCACGCCGGTGCGCGATGGGAGGACGGCGACCCCGAGAACACGATCGGTTACCGCGGTTACATGGAAGAGGGTCATTACTGCGCAGGGATCGCCGCCGGGCGGTTGACCGAGAACAACCGGATCGGCTTTGTTGGGCCGCATCCCACCTACTTCACCTTCAATAATTGTAACGGCTTCACCATGGGAGCCCGTTCGGTGAACTCGGATGTCACCTGTCGGGTGATCCTGACTGGCAGCTGGAATGATCCGACCCGCGAAGCCGAGGCGGTCAACAGCATGATCGATCAGGGTGTCGACGTCATTGTGGCCAATGTCGACAGTCCTCAGGTTGCCATTGAGACCGCGGAGAAACGTGGTATCTATTCGGTGGGGTATCACACGGATCAGAGCGACCTGGCGCCGGAAGGATTCATTACCGGTACGGAGTGGAACTGGGGGCGAGGGGCCGATTTCGTTAAGGCGTGGCGAAACGACGGGGACTACCCGAACCTTCTCCGCGGTGGCTTCGCCGAGGATATGATTGTTCTCAGCCCGTTTGGCCAGGCCGTGACCGACGAAATCCAAGAGGAGGTCCTGGCGGCGCGCGAGGGGTTCCGCGACGGATCGTTGTATTTCTACAAGGGGCCACTCAAGGACGCCGACGGCAACGTCAAGCTCGAGGAAGGCGAAACGGTCGAAAACGACGACCATGAGTTGAAGCCTCCGACGATTCATTTCCGGGTGGAAATTGAATCGGGGAATCCGATCACTCACGCAGCCAGCGTGGTCTTGGGCCACAGACTGGAGAGTGTCACCGGGCTTCTCGGTGTGCGCTCAGACTTCGGCTGAGGCGCACGGGCAGCAGACTCGCGTCTGCCGCCCTGGAAATACACCACCCCGCGGGCGGCGATGTTGTACGCGGCATTGAGATCCGCGTGGTAGCGCTTGCCGCTGGCAAAGGTGCACAGGCTGTAGTTGCTGGTATCCCGCTTGACCGCCCCGGAGCCATCGAAAGCCTGGCTGGACGTGCCTCTGGCATGAATCAGCGCCGTGCGCAGCCCCACCTCCTGAGCTTTGCTCTGGACGCGGTCGACCAGCATCCGATGAAACCACCGGTGGAAGCGTGCCTTCATCGGCGTGCGCTTGGCACCGGCCTTCGGCCGCCAGCCCTTGAGGTTTTCCGCCACAACGGCCTGACAGTCATGCGCCTGGGCCAGATCGACCAGTTGCCGGCTGATTTGGTGGGCGGCATTGTCCGCCAGGCGCTTGAGACGCCGGTGGTCCCGCGCGCAGAACCCCGGTGGCAGCCGGGTGCCGTGGCGAGTCTGCCGCCTCGCCGCTTTGCGGATGCGCTGCATGAGTCGATGTTCCCGGTCTTTATCCGTCCGCCGGAGAAAACCTCTGGCGTGGACAGTGCCTTGATCATCGACCACAGCC
>JAWOFB010000086.1:0-10738 GCA_046482445.1 Ectothiorhodospiraceae bacterium
CGTCCGGCCGCGCTTGAGCGCGATTGTCCCGAGGAGGATGTAAGCGAGCAGGGCGATGACCTTCGCTGTAATCCATCCGTGAACAAAGGGATATTGTGCCGCTAACCAGGCGAGCAGGATGGCACTTGCGAGAAGGGCGGTGTCGATGAGGTGGGGCAGAACCCGCACCCAACGGTGCCTGAGCTTGGCGGGGTCAACCAACATCCAGCCACCGCGTAGCAGGAACAGCGCCAGGCTGAGTGCCGCGGTGCCTTGGTGAACGTTTTTGATGAGCCCGTAGTACTCCGCCATTAGTTTGGCCCCGGTCAGGTGGGCCCGTTGTGAACCGCGCAGATGGCCGCCTCGACCCGGGAGCGAAAACCGAGCTTCTTGAGCAGGTTTTTGACGTGAACCTTGGTCGTGCCCTCGGTGATGCCGAGATTGCGCGCGATCATCTTGTTGCTCTCGCCGCGGCCGAGGTGCCGCAGGATTTCTCGCTCACGTGCGGTGATGTTGTCCAGCTCCGTTGCCTTCTGGCATTGATCGTCGCTGAGCGCGCGGACGAGGCTCGCGGTCAGCCCCTCGCTGACCACGATCTCGCCGGCGACGGCACGGCGTAGCTGAGCCACCAGCGCCTCTGGTTCCATATCCTTGAGCAGATACCCGCTCGCTCCCGCGCGCAGGGACGCGGCAATGTCGTCGTCACTGTCGGAGACCGTGAGCACGACAATGGCCGCATCCATGCCTTCGGCACGCATGGCCCGGAGCGTTTCAACGCCGGTGCGTCCGTTCATGTTGAGGTCGAGCAGGATCAGGTCCGGTCGCATTTCCCGCGCCAGGCGCAAACCCTCGTCACCGTTACTCGCCTCGCCGGCGGTTTCCAGGTCGGATTCCAGTTCCAGTAACTGGGTGATGCCGCGCCGCAGCAGGGGGTGGTCATCGATAATAAGGACACTGTGACTCATGCTGACGGCTCCGTTTCGCTGGATGCGGTGCGTACGAATTGAATGGCGATCCGAGTGCCTTGCGGTGCACGCGTGCTGACGGACAGGCTGCCACCCAGGCTGTGCGCCCGTTCCGCCATGATGCGCATGCCGTAATGATGGGGACGCTCACTGGTCTCCGGAAGCCCGCGTCCGTCGTCTTCGATGGTTAGGTTAACGCGACTGTTACTCAGCGCTGACAGGCGCACCCAAACATTGTCCGCCCCCGAGTGGTTCACGGCGTTGGCAAGGGCTTCGCGTACGATGTGCACCACATGAATCTCGGCGTTGGCGTCCAGATCGGGACCGCTGTGCGGTGCGTCCAAGTGGATGCTCGGCGCCCCGGGTCGTTGCTGGAACTCGTTCACCGCGGCCTGGAGAGCAGCGGGTAAATTGTCTTCGTCCATGCGCAGGCGGAAGGTGGAGAGGATCTCCCGCAAATGGCCGTAGGCCGTGTTCAGCCCCTCCCGCAGGTCCTGCAGGACGCTACGGGTTTGAGCGCTCGTGGTCTCCGGGCCGATCCCGGCTTCTAGCCGCGTTACCTGGATCTTGAGATAGGACAGGGACTGCGCCAGCGAATCGTGAAGTTCGCGGGCGATGGCGTTGCGCTCTTCGAGCAGATCCAGCCGCCGCTGATAGCGAGCCTCGCGTTCCAGTTCCAGTGTGCTGGCGATCTTGGTGGCGACCGTCGCCGCCAGCTGGCGCTGCCCGCCATCGGGTTCCGCCCCGGGGTTGTGGGCGATGAGCAACCAGCCGTGGTGATGCCCCTGGCGCTCGATGGCAAGCGCGGTGGTCGCGCCAGAGCGGGCCGTGCTATCGGTATCCGGGGATGTCCTCGTGCCGGCAACGTAGCGTTGTTCCGTTGCGCCCGTTTCGCGGTTCTGCAGCACAATGGTAACCGGGCCCGTCCCCAGATATTCCTCCAGGCGCGCGAGAATCGGAGCCAGGGTGGCGCTGTCCACGTGGCCGGGCACGAGGCCGCTGGTGGTGTCGTAGAGGAGTTGCAGGGCGCAATTGCTGTCGCGCAGCTCGCGGGTTCGGTCCGCAACCTGCTGCTCCAGATCCTGCTGCAGGGCTTCCAGACTCTGGGCCATCGTGTTGAAGCTGGATGCGAGCACGCCGAGTTCGTCTTGGCTCTTATGGTCAGCGCGCGCGCCAAGCTCCCCGCCGCGCACGCGTTCTGCCGCGCTGATGAGCCCCCGTAAAGGGCTCGCGACACGAGCCTGGATCAGGTAAGCCGCGAGTGCAGCGAGAAGGAGAGCGACTGTCAGGGCCGCAGCTTGGCTTACGCGTAGCCGGACAATGCGCTGCTCGGCTTGGGCCTGGAGTGCGTTGACCATGGCGTCAACGGAGGTGACGAAGCCTTCGACGCGGTCGAGGTAAAGCCCATGATCCTGGGCGCTGCCGTGCAGGGCCGGTTCCAGCTCATTTGCCCAGGTTTCCGCGATGGTGCGGTACCGCTCGGCCACGACGGCCCCGCCTCCGTTTGCGGTCTGCCTGAGCGCGGGCGCGCGCAAGGTCTCCCGGAATGACTGCAGTCGACGACTGATCACCTCATCGCCCGTATCGGCCCGCAGCGACGCTGCCAGACGGTACGCCTGCATACGCAGCGACCCCGCCTTGTTGATGGCAGCAGCGTCGTTGCGCGCGGTCTCGGCGATGGAGATGGCCATCGCGGCGCTGAAGACCGCCACCGCGACGATTCCCATGAGTGCGACCGCGAGCCATAGGCGCAGAGACCAGGGTTGTGACACGGCGGAGCGTGACTCAGCCACCGGACTACCCCGAAAGAATCGTTGCCTCCTGAAGTGACCTGCCAAGCCTACCTCTTTTTAGCTATTAACGTTTTTGTGGCGCGCATTTGAAGAACAAATAAAACTAACTTGTTCGAGGTATCAATCCCAAGAGCTCATGTGACCTGCGTCCTCCGAATTGATCGTGATCAAGAACTCGAAATCGTCCTGTTTCTATCCTTGCAGCCAGTTCAAATGCCACGTATCGGAGGGCTAGACGATGGCTACGGAGCGTTTTAAGCAGTACTCCGTTCTCACTATGAATACGTTTGCGTTCACCGTCATGTTCATGGTGTGGACGGTGTTCGGCGAGATCGGGGTGCCGATCCAGGAGGAGCTGGGGCTCAACAACACCCAGTTCGGCATTCTCACCTCCGTGCCCATCCTCACCGGAGCGCTGGTCCGTCTACCCCTGGGTGCGTGGACCGACAAGTATGGGGGGCGTCCGGTCTTTCTGATACTGATGCTCTGTGTTCTGCCAGCCATGTGGTTGGTGCAGTTCGCTACTGCGTACTGGCAGCTGCTGGTTCTCGGTGCGTTTATCGGCCTTGCGGGCGGCTCTTTCTCCGTGGGCATCTCCTACACGGGCAAGTGGTTCCCGCGCCACCTGCAGGGAACCGCCATGGGAATCTTCGGCGCCGGTAACGCCGGTGCGGCGGTGACCAAGTATATCGCGCCGGCCATCATTGTCGCGGTCAGTTGGCAGGCGGTCGCCAACATCTACGCCGCGATCATCGCGATTACCGCGGTGCTGTTCTGGTTCTTCACCTACAGCAATCCCGAGCACAAGGCCAAGAGCAAGATTTCCCTGGCGGAGCAGGTCCGTGTTCTGAATGACCCGAAGGTGTGGAAGTACTGCCAGTTCTACTCAGTTGTCTTCGGTGGCTTCGTCGGGATCTCCCTGTATCTGACCAAGTACTACATGATGGAGTACGACATCGGCATCCAGCTCGCCGCGGCCGTCGCCACCCTGTTTGTACTCCCCTCCGGCGTAATTCGCGCCGCCGGCGGCTATCTTTCCGATCGGTTCGGCGCCCACACGGTGACCTGGTGGTGCATGTGGGCCAGCCTGATCAGCTTTTTCTTCATGTCCTACCCGCCCACGGACTACGTAATCCACGGCATGGACGGCGCGCGTAACGAGTTCCACCTCGCCATGCCGGTGTGGCTGTTCACCACGCTGCTCTTTGTGGTCGGCGTTGCCCTGGGCATCGGCAAAGCGTCGGTCTTTAAGTACCTCTCGGATGAGTACTCGCAAAACCTGGGCCTGGTCTCCGGCATTGTCGGGCTCGCGGGCGGCTTGGGCGGCTTTCTGCTGCCGCCGATGTTCGGGGCCCTGATCGACCTCACCGGCGTGACCACCACCATCTGGATGCTGTGCTTCGGTTTCACGCTGGTCTCGGTGATCTGGCTGTGGTGGACGGAGCGCCGGCAGCCACTCATCACCCGCGATGCCTATCACCAGACGCCCGTCCGTGAGGTTGAGCAGCAAAGCTGAGGAAACGGTTCGTCAATCACAGGGCCCGCCGGCGCATCGGCTGGCGGGCCACCAGCCACTACCAATCGGGAGGCACCAACCGTGGCTCTGAATCAGGACCTTGAAAACTGGAACCCGGAAGACCCGGAACTCTGGGAGCGCGAGGGCAAAAGGATTGCCAACCGCAATTTATGGATCTCGATTCCCAATTTGCTCATGGGATTCGCGGTCTGGCTCATGTGGGGCATGATTACTGTCCAGATGAAGAATCTGGGTTTCGGGTTCAGTGACCTGGAAATGTTTACCGTGACCGCGATCGCCGGCTTCACCGGCGCAACGTTGCGGATTCCCGCATCGTTCTTTATCCGGATCGCCGGCGGGCGCAACACCATCTTCTTTACCACAGCGCTGCTGATGGTGCCCGCTTTTGGTGCGTATTTTGCGCTCCAAAATCCGGATACCCCGCTCTGGGTTTTCCAGTTGCTCGCCTTTCTCTCGGGGGTCGGGGGCGGTAACTTCGCTTGCTCCATGAGTAACATCTCCACGTTTTTCCCGAAGAATCAGCAGGGACTGGCGCTGGGCCTGAATGCCGGTCTTGGAAACTTCGGCGTGACCACCATGCAAGTCGTGATCCCTCTCGTTATGACGGCGGCCGTTTTCGGCGCGCTCTCCGGAGATTCGCTCACGCTGGAGACCAGTAGCGGCACGCTGCTTGGCCGCATCGAGGCAGGCACTGAGACATGGATCCAGAACGCGGGACTGGTCTGGGGGCTTGCGCTCATTCCATTGGTCGGCGCCGCCTGGTTCGGCATGAACAACATCCGGGCGGTTACGCCTCAGCCGGGCCATCCGCTGGTGGCCTTCGGGAAGATCGGTGGGCTGTACCTGGTGGCGTTCGTGACGTCCGGACTGGGTCTTTACAGCTTCTTGCCCCAACCCGTCGGCATCGAGGTGCTGAACGTCTGGTTGGCCCTGTTCCTGGTGATTGTGGCAACACTCGCGGTCATGCGCGCCATGCCGGCGGGTATCGGTTCGGGGATGGCTCAGCAGTTCACCATTTTCCGGAATCGCCATACCTGGTCCATGACGTGGCTGTATATCGCCACCTTCGGGTCGTTCATTGGTTTCTCGGCGTCCTTACCACTTTCCATTGAGGTTATTTTCGGGAATATGTGGGTGCCTGCTGACGGTGGCGGGACCGAGCGCGTTAATAATCCGGATGGACCCAGCGCCTTGACCTACGCCTGGATCGGACCCTTTGTCGGTGCCCTGATTCGACCGGTCGGTGGCTGGATTGCCGACCGCATTGGCGGCGCTCTGGTGACGCAGGTGATCTCGGTCGTCATGGTTGTCGCCTCCGTGGCCGTGGGCTATGTGATGTCGCTGGCCTACGGCACTGAAGCACCACAAGACTACTTCTGGATCTTTCTCGCTTTGTTCATTGTGATCTTCGCCGCGTCGGGGATTGGCAACGGATCCACGTTCCGGACGATCGGGGTCCTTTTTGACCAGCAACAAAAGGGGCCGGTTCTGGGCTGGACGTCCGCGATTGCCGCCTACGGCGCCTTTGTTGCCCCGCGTGTCATGGGTGAACAGATCGAGGCCGGCACACCGGAGCTCGCGATGTACGGCTTTGCTGCGTTCTACGCCATTGGTTTGGTGATCAATCAGTGGTTCTACCTCCGCCCGAATGCCTACGCGAAGAACCCGTGACGGCTTGAGCCGGGGACCGCTCGCGCGGCCCCCGGCACGTGCCGCTGCCCAAAATGCTGTCGATATCGACACACGGCGCTCGAACGGCTCGTCATGGCGCTGAAAGCGAGCTTCTCTGAGCGTTTGAGGCCTTTGCGGGTCCACCGCAAAAGGGCCATTTGGAGAACCAGGATGCGCCTGTACGGGCGAATTCAGACCGGGAATACTTCGAAATAAGTTCCTTAATATTTCTTTAGTGGTAGTTCATGAATAACCACAAAGATTCCATTTATGGCGGTTTGAAATTGACCTGAATCAATGCTCCGTAGCGGGGCCGTACGTAGTATCCAGTTAAAGATCGACTCCCGGGTCGGGTGCTTAAGAGGCAGGAGATTGTTATGAGTTTCTTTCTGGACAGGCTGACGTTCTTCCAGCGCACAAAAGAGGAGTTTGCTGACGGTCACGGCGTCGTCACAGACGAGTCGCGCCGCTGGGAGGACGCCTACCGCAGTCGTTGGCAGCACGACAAGATCGTGCGCTCCACCCACGGCGTCAACTGCACCGGCTCTTGCAGCTGGAAGATCTACGTCAAGAACGGGCTGGTGACCTGGGAGACGCAGCAAACGGACTACCCCCGCACCCGCCCGGATCTGCCCAACCACGAGCCGCGCGGTTGCGCCCGTGGTGCCAGCTACTCCTGGTATATCTACAGCGCCAACCGGCTCAAGCATCCCATGGTGCGCGGGCACCTGCTGCGCCTGTGGCGCGAAGCGCGCCAGCGCCATGCCGACCCGGTCGATGCCTGGGCGTCGATTGTCGAGGACGACGACAAGGCCCAGCAGTACAAGAAGCGTCGCGGCAAGGGCGGCCTGGTGCGGAGTAGCTGGGACGAGGTCAACGAGCTGGTGGCCTCGGCCAATGCCTACACGGTGAAGCAGCACGGCCCCGACCGCGTTATCGGGTTCTCGCCCATTCCCGCCATGTCCATGGTCAGCTACGCCGCCGGCTCGCGCTACATGTCGCTGCTCGGCGGCGTCTGCATGAGTTTCTATGACTGGTACTGCGACCTGCCCCCGAGCTCCCCGCAGACTTGGGGTGAACAGACGGACGTCCCCGAATCCGCAGACTGGTACAACTCCGCGTTCATCATGATGTGGGGCTCCAATGTGCCCCAGACCCGCACGCCGGATGCCCACTTCATGACCGAGGTGCGCTACAAGGGCACGGAGATCGTCACGGTGAGCCCGGACTACTCCGAGGCCTCCAAGTTCGCCGACATGTGGCTGCACCCCAAGCAGGGCACGGACTCGGCGCTGGGGATGGCCCTGGGGCACGTGATGCTCAAGGAATTCCACGTGGACAACCCCAGCGAGTACTTCCGGGACTACGCTCGCAAGTACACGGACTTTCCGAACCTGGTGCGCCTGGATGCTACCGAGAAGGGCTACCAGGCGGGTCGGCTGCTCCGCGCCTCCGATTTCGATCAATCCCTGGGCCAAGAGAACAATCCGGACTGGAAGACCGTTGCCTGGGACGAGGTCAGCGAGACGGTGGTGGTGCCGCAGGGCTCCATTGGTTTCCGTTGGGGCGAGAACGGTCAGTGGAATCTGGAAGAGCGGGCCGGGGATGGCAGCGAGACCCGCCTGCGCGTGACCCAGATCGACCACCGCGACGAGGTAGCCTCAGTGGGCTTCCCGTACTTCGGCGGCAAGGAGCACGAACTGGGTCGCTTTACGCCCAACCCGCAGGAAGAGGTGATCTACCGGCAGGTGCCGGTGCGCCGGATTCGCCTCGCCGACGGCGAGGAAGCGCTGGTTGCGTCAGTGTTCGACCTCATTACCGCGCATTACGGTGTGGACCGGGGTCTGGACTGCCCGAATACGCCCACCGGGTACGACGATAACCTGCCGTACACACCCAAGTGGCAGGAGCAGATCACTGGCGTGCCGCCGGAGAAGGTGATCAAGGTTGCCCGACGGTTCGCGCAGACCGCCGACAAGACCCACGGGCGCTCCATGGTCATTCTCGGTGCGGGTCTCAACCACTGGTACCACATGGACATGTCCTACCGCGCGATCATCAACATGCTGGTGTTCTGTGGCTGTGTGGGACAAAGCGGCGGCGGCTGGTCCCACTATGTGGGCCAGGAGAAGCTCCGGCCGCAGACGGGCTGGCTGCCGCTGGCCTTCGGCCTGGACTGGTCACGCCCGCCGCGGCAAATGAACTCCACCTCGTTTTTCTACGCCCACACGGACCAGTGGCGCTACGAGAAGCTGGAGGTCGCGGATCTGCTGTCGCCGCTGGCGGACAAGGAACAGTTCCAGGGCAGCATGATCGATTTCAACGTGCGTGCCGAGCGCATGGGCTGGCTGCCGTCGGCACCGCAGCTTGGTGCCAACCCGTTGCAGGTCGCTCGGGACGCGGCCACCGCCGGTCAGGCACCCAAGGACTACGTGCTGGAGCAACTGCGTAGCGGCAACCTGAAGATGGCGTGTGAGGACCCGGATAATCCGGTCAATTTCCCGCGCAACATGTTCATCTGGCGGTCCAACCTGCTCGGTGCCAGCGGCAAGGGGCATGAGTACTTTCTCAAGCACCTGCTGGGCACCGACCACGGCGTTCAGGGCAAGGATCTGGGCGACGAAGGGGCAGCCAAGCCGGAAGAGGTGGCGTGGCACGAAGAGGCCCCGCGCGGCAAGCTCGACCTGCTGACCACGCTGGACTTCCGCATGTCCACCACCTGTCTGTACTCGGACGTGGTCCTGCCCACCGCGACCTGGTACGAGAAAAACGATCTCAACACGTCGGACATGCACCCGTTCATCCACCCGCTGTGCGAGGCGGTGAACCCGTGCTGGGAGTCGCGCTCGGACTGGGATATCTACAAGGGTCTGGCGCGTACCTTCTCGCAGGTCTGCCAGGGGCATCTGGGCAAGGAGCAGGACATTGTCACCCTGCCACTGATGCACGACAGCCCGGGCGAGCTGGGGCAGGCATTCGATGTCCACGACTGGCGCAAGGGTGATTGCGAGGCGGTGCCGGGCAAGACCATGCCTAACCTGGTGCCGGTGGAGCGGGATTACCCGGCGCTCTACGAGCGGTTCACGGCCCTGGGGCCGCTCATGAACTCCCTGGGCAACGGGTTCAAGGGGATCAACTGGAACACCGAGCACGAGGTGGCGTTCCTGGGTGAGCTCAACGGTGTGCACCTGAAGGACGGCGCTGTGAACAAGGGCATGCCGCGCATCGAGACAGCCATCGACGCCGCCGAGGTGATCCTGAGCCTGGCGCCTGAGACCAACGGCGAGGTGGCGGTCAAGGCCTGGGATGCCCTGTCCCAGAAGACGGGGCGTGACCACACGCACCTGGCCCTGCCGCGGGAGCACGACAAGATCCGTTTCCGGGACCTGGCGGCGCAGCCGCGCAAGATCATCTCTTCGCCCACCTGGTCGGGGCTGGAGTCGGAGCATGTCTCCTACAACGCCGGCTACACCAACGTCCACGAGCGCATCCCCTGGCGCACGCTCACCGGGCGCCAGCAGCTCTATCAGGATCACCCGTGGATGCGGGCGTTCGGCGAGGCCTTCGTCTCCTACAAGCCGCCGGTGAACATGCGCACCACGCAGACCATCCAGGGGGTGCGCGGCAACGGCAACGAGGAGATTGCGCTGAACTGGATCACGCCCCACCAGAAGTGGGGCATCCACAGCACCTACAGCGAGAACCTGCTGATGCTCACGCTCTCCCGCGGTGGGCCGTGCGTGTGGATCAGCGAGATCGATGCCCAGAAGGTGGGCATGGTCGATAACGACTGGATCGAGTGCTTCAACTCCAACGGCGCGCTGGTCGCGCGGGCCGTGGTCAGCCAGCGCGTCCCCGAGGGCATGGTCATGATGTACCACGCCCAGGAGAAGCTGGTGAACACGCCCGGATCCGAGATCACCGGCGAGCGCGGCGGCATCCACAACTCCGTCACCCGGACGGTTCTCAAGCCCACCCACATGATCGGCGGCTACGCCCAGCAGAGCTGGGGCTTTAATTACTACGGCACCGTGGGCTCCAACCGCGACGAGTTCGTGGTGGTCCGCAAGATGGACAAGGTGGACTGGCTCGAGGGTGACGACGAAAGCATTTATCAGGCGGAGGAACAGGCATGAAGGTCCGCGCTCAGATCGGGAAGGTCCTCAATCTGGACAAGTGCATCGGGTGTCACACCTGCTCGGTGACCTGTAAAAACGTCTGGACGTCGCGTGAGGGCATGGAGTATGCCTGGTTCAACAACGTCGAGACGAAGCCGGGCGTGGGCTATCCCAAGGACTGGGAGAACCAGGACCGCTGGAACGGCGGCTGGACGGTGAAGAACGGCAATCTCAAGCCCAAGGCCGGCGGCAAGTGGCGCATCCTCGCCAATATCTTCTGTAACCCTGATCTGCCGAGCATTGACGACTACTACGAGCCGTTTAACTACGATTATCAGCGGCTGCACAACGCCCCGGACTCCCGGCACCAGCCGGTGGCCAAGCCGTTCTCCGCTCTCACGGGCCGTCCCATGGACAAGATCGAGTGGGGGCCGAACTGGGAAGAGATTCTCGGCGGGGAATTCGCCAAGCGCTCGCAGGATTACAACTTCCAGAACATCCAGAAGGAGATCTACGGGCAGTTCGAGAACACCTTCATGATGTATCTGCCCCGGCTGTGCGAGCACTGCCTGAACCCCACGTGCGTGGCGTCGTGCCCCTCGGGCGCGATCTACAAGCGCGAGGAGGACGGCATCGTCCTGATCGACCAGGACAAATGCCGTGGCTGGCGCATGT
>JAWOFB010000152.1:0-4335 GCA_046482445.1 Ectothiorhodospiraceae bacterium
AGAACCAGATTGCTTCTGAAGCCGACGCCAACGCGCGTATCCGAGCCACGCAGAGCCTTATCAGCGCCCAAAGGGCGGGGTTGGGTGCCTCCGGGGTCGCCGGGGGCCGCACCAGCCGTCTGCTGGAGGCCCGTGCCCGCATCAACGCCAGTCGGGAGCAGCGACAGGCCAACCAGTCGAGAATCTTTGCCGACACGTCGAGCCGGCTGAACCGCATCGCAGGCAGGGCAGGCGCGCGCCGGCGTGTGTTTACCGCGGCCAATGACCTGCTGACCGCGGGTATCGGTGCCGGGCAGGACCTTGACCTGCTGCCGTCGGCTAACAGCCCCGGCCCGGCGGGAGAGGACTGATGGCTAAACTCCCCGTCCCACAGGAACGTGTCGTGTTCAGCGGGGCCAATTTCAGCCAGCGTCGGGCAGGCAGGGGCGGCGGACTGCCGTTGGCCAACGCACTGCAGCAGTTTGCTGCGAACAAGCGCGAGCAGTTGAACGAAGAAGCCTTGGTGCGGGTACAGAATGCAGCCGTGGAGGCCCAGCGCGAAGCCGGCATCGGCGAGGTCGTGGCCGCGCCCGAGGACACCACCGGCGTGTTCCGGCAAGCGTTTGAGGAGCAGGCCCGGTCGGTGTTCAGCGCGAACCTGTCATTGGAGGCCAACCGTCGGGCGAGCGAGTTCGCCAGGGAGCATCCGGCTGACCCGGAGGCGTTCGCGGAAAAGTTTGATGCCTTCATGGGGCCGCAGGTGGAAGCCCTACGCGAGTCTGACGCCCGGGCGGCCTTCGAGGTCGAACAGCGACTCAACGACCTGGGGTTGCGCCACCAGAACCGCCTCGCCGAGCGAGCTGCAGGACAGGCGCAAGAGGCCGAGCGCAGCCAGGTTTTCTCCGATCTGGAGAGTCTGAGCGCGGAGCTGCAGGACAACCTGCTGCGCGACCCTGACATTGAGTCTCTGGAGGCCGGCGAGGCCGAACTGGCTGAGCGGCTGGCCCAGGCCCGGGAATCTGGGCTCATCAGCGCCTCGCAAGAGATCAACGAGCGCGAGCGCGCCAACGCCACCCTGCGCACTGAATACGCTCGCGGCCGGTTCAACAACGCACTGGAGGCCGGAGACATTGGTGGCGCCCGGGGTGTAATCACCATGCTGCGCGACGGCGGGCTGTTTGACGACAACGCCACGGGCCGTACGCTGGCCGACCGCCTGGCGCGCGAGTTCGATGCTGCGACCGAGGAGGCCCGGGCGGTTTCGTCGGAGCAGTTGTCCGAGGCGCGCAAGACCGCGAATTTGGCGCTTGATTTGGAAACCGATCGGAGCAACCCGCAGTTTCGCAACGCACTTGATACGCTGACGTTGGGTGACGAGGGTGACCGGGCCTTGGCCAATCGAATTAGTACAACTCTGGATGTCCGGGAGCAGTTTGGTCCGCGCATTAACCAGATGAATACCGCCGAGGTATCTGCCGAAATCGAAAAGGTTCGGAATCGCCCGGGCGAACTAGACCCCGAAGAAGCCCGAGCAATGGTCGGCGAGCTTGAGGCCCGCCAGCAAGAATTGGCCGATGTAGCGGCCAGCGGTAATGCGCTCAACGCCCAGAACGTGCAGCTTGGCGCTACGCCTCAGCAAATCCAGCGCGCCCGCGCGGCTTCGGCCCGTGCGTTCAACATGCCGCTGGACGAGGTGCCACTGGTCAACGATCAGATTGTCAGCCAAACCGCCGCTCGGCTGGAGCGGGCCCAACGTGCTGGCGACGCTGGCTCCGCAGTGCAGGTCATAGAACAGATGATGGTCCCGGCGCAGGACATCCATGACCGGCAGAACATTGCCCTGACCGCTGGCGAGCCGGAATTGGCAGGCTTTGCCGCAATGGCGGCACTCGCGCCGGATACAGCCGAGGACTTGTTCAACCTGTCGTTCCAGGGTGCCAACACAACGCAGCAGGCGAGAGACCGGGCGCTCAACGACGTAGAAGGTGCGCGAGACTTGGTTTTCGAGACCGCGGAGCGGCTGTCTGGCGGTCGTCCCGCCGTGAGGGACTCCCTGGAAGTGTCGTTGACCAACGCGCTTACCTCGCTGGTCAATGATTTCGAGGCCCGTGGTACGGACCTGCAACTGTTTGGTTCAGGCGTGATGCGCGAGTTCCGCTCGTTGCTTGAGCCCTTCGAGCAGGAGGTCGAGCTGGCCAACGGCGCCCGGGTGCCGGCGGGCACCATCTCGCAGCCCGAGGTGGAGACTCTGAACAACGCCCTGTCGGACCCTGGGGAGATCGAGCGTCGGTTTGGTGAGGCGATGGTAGGCGACCCGGCCACGCTGGCATCCCTGACGCCGTACCCACTGCCGGGCGGTCAGTGGGCATTCCAGTCGTCGCGCACCGGGAGCCTTGCCGAGGACGACGAAGGGGAGATCATCAAGCTCAATGCGACAGAAGCCGTCGAGGCGGCGGCTGAACGGCAACTGACGGAGGGTTCGTCCGTGCTCGGCAGGATTTTCGAGGGTCGCACGCCGACTCAGCAGGCGCTGGAGGTGGACATCCCCAACGTCGCCCGGGCTACGTCCGGCGGTGACGCCCGGATGCTGGAGGCGGTGTTCAAGGCCGGCCTCAAGGTGCCGTCCAACGAAAAGTTGGGCCGCGAGTTCACCATGCTGTGGGCTGAGGAGAACGTCAATGAGCTGGACGACGCGGCCTACGAGAAAGCGTGGCGGGAGGCCGCTACCCCCGAGCAGCGCGGGTTCGTGGACCGTCCGGGGCCACTGGGCACTGCAGACTTGAACGATCCGCCTGACCCGACCCGTGACCCGCTGGGCGGCAAGATCGCGGCCTCACTGCTGATGGACCAGTTCGCGGCCCGTTTCGGTGACGGCGACAAGGCGCTCGCGGCCTACTTCGTCGGTGCCGACGTAATCGAGGCCGCCGGCGACGACTGGCGAAAAGCGGTGCCAGATGATGTGTTCATGTTCATCGAACGGGTCAAGGAGGAGTTGTAATGGCCGACCCGCAACTGCCCAAGACCCGGCCTCGCACGTTCATGGGCCAGCCTGTTGGGGGCGTGGGCATCTCTGACCGGGGGCCAAAACCGCGGTCGTTCTTCGAGGCCGCTTCCGCGGAGTGGGAGTTCACCATGGAGGAGATCGTCAAGTCGCGCTGGCGCCGAATCGGCGAACCCGCGGGCGAGGCGCTGCGGCAGGAGGAGTACGAGAAGATCGTCGGAGACCGCGACATCCCGTTCGAGCCCGGCATCACCGCCAACGAGGCCGAGCGCCGAGTGGCGTTTTTTGATTACGATCAAGTTACCTCGAAATACCAGGGCCGCCCCATCGCTGCACTGCTGGGTGGCGCCATCCCCTCGATGCTGGACCCGGTGAGCATCGCCACGCTGCCTGTCGGCTCTGCTCGATTCGCCAAGGGTGCGCTGGCTGCGACCTGGGGGCAGTTCTTCAAACAGACCGCTATCGGCGGCGCGCAGGCTGGCCTTGCGTCCGTGCCGCTGGAGATCGCCGCACAGCGCGGGGAGACCGCGGAACTGCGCCCTTTCGAGATTGGCGGTACGGTCATCGGACCTATCGTCGCGCCTATCGGACTTGGGGCGTTTGGCCGCGGTGCCCGGGCGGCGCTCCGGCGAGTGCGCAACGGGCCTGACGCATCGCAGACTACGCGCAATCTGCGCAGCTCCGACGAAGTGGGCCCGGCAGACGCCGAAGCTGCCGTGCGGGACGCCAAGGATGCTGGCCTGCAGCCGCCGCCCAACGCACAGCGCACACAGACACGCGCGACGCCGACCCAGCGCCTGGCCGACGAGTTCAACGACTACGAAGGCGGCCATCGGCAGTGGGCGCGCGACCTCGCCGCCGGCCGCCAGACCGCCATCGACAAAGCCCAAGCTGTCGGCATCGACCCGGACAGCCCCATGATCGACCGGATGCTGGACCGGCTGGGCCGCGCCAGTGACCAGCGCAGCGCCACGCCGACCGACTACAACCTGCGCCTGCTGGACACGTTCAACCGCTTCCGGGCGGGCGACGACGCGGATGACGCCGACCTGCGCCTGCTGGCTGACAATGGACTGGCTCTGCCGCGTGCGCGTGTGGTTGAGGGCGAGGTTCAGCCCCGGGTCACTGATGAAGGTGTGCCGGACGTGGCAACGACTGCCGCCGGACGCCGACTGGCCGAAGCCTTGGATAACCCAAAGTCCGTCAGCAACGCCAAGCTGCTGCGCCGGGTCAACCGCGATGGGGCGGCCGCCGTGCGCAACGATCTGGAAGCCCGAGCCGGGCGTGGCGAGGGCGGCGACCTGCCGAGCCCCCGCAACCGCGTGATTGACGACGAGTTCGACGACGTTGAACTG
>JAWOFB010000204.1:0-4424 GCA_046482445.1 Ectothiorhodospiraceae bacterium
CTGCCGTCGCTGTGGGGCGTTGGGTTGGTCCCGGGCCCGGATCGCGGGAGCAGGCCCTCGCACTCCATGAGGTGAGGTGCAGGCTGTCATCCGCCATGGGGGCCAGAACGGGCACCGCCTTCCGCAGCCGTGCATCCGTCGGTCCCTCGGCGCCCCTGCAAGTCCTTGGACAAGGGTGCTTTTTGAAGCTAGCATCTGCTCGAGGCCGCAGGAAAATGCCCGGCGGCTTCGTCACCGTCCCGTCCGCGTGCGGGGCATCTGTCTGGGCAATCGATCGTGCTCATAGAGGAGGCAAACATGACCAGATTCATCAAGCTGTTGGGCGCCGCCGCGGTGGCGGCTGCGTTGGGCCTTGCTGCGGCGCCTGCAAGCGCCTGGTGGGGATCCGGTTACGGCGGTCCCTGGGGCGGAGGTCCCTGGTATGGGCCGGGCTATGGTGGTTATCCCTATTACGGGGGCTATCCGTATTACGGGGGCTATCCGGGCTGGGGCGGTTATCCCGGCTGGGGTGGTTATCCGGGGTACGGCTATCCCGGCTGGGGTTACCCCGGCCATACGCAACCCCCTGCTGCAACGCCGTCCGACTCCGACTCCGACTGACCGTCGGGGCAGGGTCTGCGGACCGGGCCCGTGCGGACATGCCTGTCCGTGCGGGCCTTTTTTCTGCGCTCCATGCGAGCCAGATCAGAAGGGGCGCGGAGTCGGGTATTCCTGGAAGACGCCGCGCGGATCGGGCGGCGGCGGAACCAGGACCGGGTCGTCCTCCGGCCATGCCTGGGCAGGGAGGTTGCCCGCCACCAGGCGTTCCCTCTGCGCTTGCAACCGAGGCAGGAAGATCTTGGCACCGCTGCGGCGATACGCGGCCGCGGCAGCCTCGAGGGCGGCCAGGGCGGCCTCGGTATCCCCACTGGCGGCCCACGCCAGTGCCAGTGCCTCGTGGACCGGCGGGATCGCGCCGCTCAGCAGCAGGGCCTCGGCCATGGCCAGTGCCTGCGCCGGGTCGCGGACGTCTGGATCCTGCGCCGCACTGCGCAGCCGACTGAGCGCATAGCGCGGCAGCGGATGCCCGGGTTGCTCGGTCATCATCGCCTCCAGCGCCGCCGCGATTTCCGCCCAGTCACCTCCGGCGCGGGATTCCGCCACCAGCGCCAGCACCCGGGCCGTGATGTTGTCGGGGAAGCGTGCCGCCGCCTGCGTGAGCCGCTCGGCCGCGAGCCGCCAGTCGCCGCCGCGAAAGGCGAGCAGCCCCAGGTGATGGGATGCGCCGGGGTGCCCGGGTTGTGCCGCGAGGCTGCGTTCATAGGCCTGCCGTGCCGCCGTGGTGTCGCCTTCGGTCTCCAGCAGGACGCCGAGCAGGAGATTCGCCAGGGGCTCGCCCGGTCGGCGCTCCAGCACGGCCTCCAGCTGGCTTCGCGCCTCTCCGCGCTTGCCCGCGAGATACAGGGCGCGGGCGTGACTGATCCGTGCGGCGAGGTTGTCCGGGTCTTCTGCCAGTCCCTGACCGAAGGCCTCGGCGCCGTCCGCGAAACGGCCCTCTTGCACGGCCAGCAGGCCACGCAGGAAGTGGCGGCGGGCGCCGGTATCGAGGTCCTCGAGTGCACGGACCAGCCGGTCCTCGGCCAGGGGTGGGCGCGCACCGCCCCTGGCCAGGGCCTCGCGGGCGGCGTCCACCTGGCCCTGCCCCCGGAAGGCCAGGGCCAGCGCGGTGTATGCGGCCTCCGCCCCCGGATCGGTCTCCAGCGTCCGGCGTAACCAGGATTCGGCCTGGACGAAGTCCCGGCGCTGCAGGGCAAGTTGCCCAAGGCGAAACGCGGCTGCGGCCTCGAGCCCGGGTGCTTCGAGGGCCCTCCCCAGATGCACGGCCGCATCCTCGGGGCGGTTCGATTCCAGCAGGACCTCGCCCAGACGCAATGCCAGGGCCGGGTAATCGGGATCGATCGCGCGCGCGTCTTCATAGGCGGCCAGGGCGTGCTCCAGTCGGCCAGCGCCCTGGGCCAGCCAGGCATCCAGGTAGGCCCAGCGGAAATACCGCGGGTCCAGCCGCCTGGCGTTGGCATAGGCGGGCCGGGCACCGGCCAGGATCTCATGCACGTGATACAGGCCACCGAGGCGACCATAGGCCTCGGCGAGTTCGTGCGCCGGCGTGGCCGGATCCGCAAGTCGCGTCCGGACCTCCTCACGGGCCGATGCGATGGCCTCTCGTGCCCGCGGCTCGGCGCCGGAGAGATCCAGGTCCGGCACCGGCAGTAGCACCGCCTCGCGCGCCGGCGGGTTCAGCAGGAGATCGCCCATGCCCGGGCTCGCCGCCCCGTTGACGCCAGGACCGACGGCCAGGAGCAGGATGAGCAGGGGGCCGCGCAGCGCAGTCGCGCGCTTCATGCCTCCGGCTCCGTGATCGTCAGCAGGCGGTTGACTGTCTCCACCGGAACCTGCTGCACGATCCCGCTGGGCCAGCGGACCTCGAGCCGGTCGACCGTGGTGTGTTCGCCCAGGCCGAAGGTCAGCGGCAGTTCCACCTGGGTCAGATAGCTGCGGGTCGGGGAGACCACGCGCTGCTGGGTCGTGTTGCCCACGGTCAGGCCTACCCGCGCACCGATCGCGTCGCGGTTGGACCGTGCCCCGACCAGCCGGACCCGCAGCCAGTTGTGGCCGCGATCCTGGTCGTTGCGCAACAGAACGGCGGAACGGCCGTTCTGGGTCACGATGAGGTCGGGATCGCCGTCGCCGTCGAAATCGCCGTAGGCCATCGCGCGGCCCACCATCGGGGTGGCGAGGTCGCCGGGGTCGGCCACCTGGACAAAACGTGTGGGGCAGCCCTCGCCGCAGTTCCAGAACAGTTGCCCGGGCTGTTCATGGTGCTGGCTGGGGTGCACGGTGTTGATCTCGTGCTCAAGGTGGCCGTTGGCCTGGAGCAGGTCGAGGCGTCCGTCCAGATCGGCGTCCAGGAACAGCACGCCAAAGGTCAGGACCAGGCGGGTGGGTCCGGCGAGTCCCTCGATCATCGCCTCGTCGGCGAAGGGCGGCAGCCCGTCGGCGGTCACGTAAAGCGAGCTGGGCTCATTGGCGAAGTTGCCGATGGCGATCCCCAGATCATCATCATTGCGGAACCAGCCGGCATCGATGCCCATCGCGCCGGTGGCGCGCCCGTCGCGATCGAAGGCCACGCCCTCCAGGGCGCCGATCTCCTCGAAGGTTCCGTCTCCGTGGTTGCGGAACAGGAAGTTCCGTACGGTGTCATTCGCAACCACCAGGTCCATGTGACCGTCATTGTCGTAGTCGACCACCACCACGCCCAGGGCCTTGCCGACGGCGCGGCCCGTGCCCGGTTCGACGACCCGGATGCCCGCCTGCGCGGAGACGTCGGTAAAGGTTCCGTCGCCGTTGTTTTGATACAGGTAACCGTGTACGCCGTTGAAGTGGTTCGGCGCCCCGTAGGCCCGCCCGAGCCCGGTGAGGCGGAAGTCGATCTCGAGGTCGATCTCGGGCGACCAATCCACATAGTTGCCCACGTAGAGATCCAGCAGGCCGTTGTTGTTGGCGTCGAAAAAGGTGGCCGCGGTGGACCAGTCGTGCTCCAACCCGCCCACGCCGGCAGCGTCGGTGACCTCCCGGAAACGACCGCCCTCGTTGCGGAACAGCCGGTTGCGGCCGACCGTGGTGATGAAGACATCGACCCAGCCGTCATTGTCGTAGTCGCCGACGGCGATGCCCATGCCGTACAGGTCGATGTCCAGCCTCGCCTCTTCGGTGACGTCCGCGAAGTGACCGGCACCGTCATTCCGGTACAGGGTGAGGGTCGGGCGCTGTACACCCTCGTGTCCAGGCCAGTCACGGGAGTTGACCAGCAGGATGTCCTGATGCCCGTCGTTGTCGAAATCGAATACCGCGACCCCGGAGCCGATGGTTTCGGGCAGCAAGCGCTGGCCGAAGGCACCGTTGACATGGGTGAACTCGATGCCGGCCTCGGCGGTGATGTCGGTGAAGTGCAGCGCTGGCGGCCCCTCGGTGCCGGTGCGCGCGAGCGGTTGGGGCGCCAGTACCGCGGTCTCCTCCACCGTGGCGGGCACGTCGCGGGAGAGCCACCACCATGCGCTCAGGCCCGCTACCACGATCAGGGTCAGTATGGTCGCGGCGATCGCGGACCAACGGAAGATCCGGGCGACTCGGGCGTCCCCCCCGAGTTCATGCAGTGGGGTCTGTTCGGGTTCTTTCATTCCCTCCAACCTGATCGATAACCTGTTTCTCAGCAACGGCATGAGCGCCGGTAACACCCTGGCAGAAGCCGAAGTGCAGTGCCTGTCAGAGATTTTCGAGCGGGCGGTCAAGCGGGAGATTCTGGAGCAGGAACTGACCCTGCCCGATGTGCCCACTGAGGTGCTGGCCCGCTACCCTGGCATCGTGGCAGGCATTGAGGCGCTTGAGGC
>JAWOFB010000110.1:0-7742 GCA_046482445.1 Ectothiorhodospiraceae bacterium
TCCTGGGCCAGATCCGCCGCGGTCTCGGTACAACCGAGACGCTGGCGCAGCCAGCCGTGCAGCCAGCCGTGGTGATTCATGTAGAGACGCTGGACAGCCGTCTCCGTCATCGGGCGCCCCGTCGCTGTAATGATGCAAAACCAATACGAATCATTCGCATCCTAGACCCTGAAACGGATGCTCGCAAGCCGCCGAGGCCGAGAAAGGCAGAAGGCAGCCTGCGCCGAGTCGATTGAGCAGGGGCAAGTCATGCCGGACTTCCGTTGAAGATGCGGGCTGCACCTTCCGGAGCCATACCCGGCCGCGTGTGGATTCTCCCTGAATCCATTGATTGCCGCCCGTGATGCGCATAAGATCTGCGCAAGTGAAATGAGGGTAAAAGCATGGCCAGTTCACACTACGACACCAGTGCGCCACGGAAAGCCGCCAACCTCAGCGTGAACTCCGACCTGATGACTCAGGCCCGAGAGCTGGGCCTCAACGTATCGGCTCTGCTCGAAGAGCGTCTGGCCGCGGCTGTGCGAGACGCGCGTCGGGAACGCTGGATCGCCCAGAATCGGCAAGCCATCGACGAGTACAACGAGCGGGTCGCCGACTACGGCAGTTTCGGTGACCGGACACGCCGGTTCTGATGGCGCAACTCTCCGTTCACCGCAATCCGGATTCGGGGGCGCGTGGCGCAGCGCCCTACCTGCTGGTCTTGCAGCACGACTTGCTCGCGGATCTGGCCACGGTTGTTGTCGCGCCGCTTTTCGAGGAGCACTCCTTCGGTAAGCCCGCTGAGATTCTCCATCCAGCCTTTGTGGTCGAGGGGCATCGTGTCGTGCTCTCGACTCCAGAGCTGGCCGGAATCTCGCGCTCGGCACTTGGGGAAGAGGTCACGACGCTAACCTCGGAACGCAACACCGTCATGGCAGCGCTGGATCTGCTATTCACCGGGATCTGACCCTGGGTCGGTGCCCACCGCGGGCATGGACGTCGTTCCTGTTTGCGGGCTCAGCGTCGGTCTTCGCGACCCGCTCGGCCGAGGCCTCGTAGACGACCCGACCGTCGCGGTCGCCGCCTTCATCCCGCCATACGGCGAACCTCCGGCCGGGCTGCCCAAGGGCAAACTCCCGGGGTCAGGCGATGGCCGTTTCTCCACCCACTGCCGCCTCGGCGTGCCACTCCAGGTCACCGGTGTAGCGCCAGGCCAGGCGGCCGCTGTCATCCATGGCGAACAGGTGCAGCCAGCCGTTATCGAACAGGGCCCGGACCTGCGGGTTGCGTTGCAGGATGTCGCTGATGGCCGCGGTCGGCGCCTCGACGCAGACGGTGAGCCGCAACGGGTCGTGCACCAGTCGCTCGCCGTCGTGGACTGACTGCCACGGCAGGCCGACGCGCAGGGTGCCGCCGTTGCCCTCCACCACGCCGATCCCGCCGGTGACGTTGTGCAGCAGCTTGTTGCCACCACCGAAGTGCTCCGGGCACACCGCCGAGCCGTAGTACTGCAGGCTGATCCAGCTCGCGACCACCACAGGCGCAGTGAGAATCAGCTCCAGGATTCGGTAACCGTGGTCCTGCTGCCAGTCGTAGTCGTGCAGAAAGGCGCGGCCATCCAGGGCACCGGCCCGCGTGCGGCGGCGGGGCGCGACGATGAACGCCTTGCAGCCGGTGAGTCCCCACTCCGGCCGCACTTCGGACCAGTCCCGGGCGCGGCGGCGGATCGCGGCCTCGCTGCCCGCACGGGGCAGGTGCAGCATGCGCTCGCCGCGGGCGATGACGCCGGCGGACTGCAGCCAGCCGCGGACCTGGGCGAGATCGCCACCGTGCCCGCGGGTGTCCGTATCACCGTCGAAGAGGTCGACATCGTCGGTGGTGGTGTCGTGGAGCGCGCCGATGAACAGCGTGTCCTCCGGGATGACGATGCCCCGCTCGACCAGGCCGGCACGGACCTCGGGGTCGTTGAGCAGGCCGGCCAGCAGGCGTGCGTTGACCTCGCCGGAGTAACCGCCGCAGGCGCCGCACTGCAAAGCGCTGGCGTGGGGGTTGTTCACCACACTCGCGCCGTGACCGGCGAGCATGACGATGCGCGCGAAATGGGCGGTCAGCGACATGGCCCGCAAAACCTGCTCGGCCGCGTCCGTGCGCGCCCCGGCGTCCAGCGGCGGGTCCAGGCGCGGCGGCGGATCGTGGTGGTGTGCATGCCCGTGCAGCCCGAGGCCCTCGCGCAGCAGCTTGCCGGCGTAAACCGGACCCATGGCCTCGACGAACGCGAACGACGATACCGCCGCCAGCTTGAACCGGCCCCAGGCACGCCGCGCGCGCGCCCGGAAGCGGCTCTGGCGGTCGGCGTCCACCTGGTCCTCGCTGGTGGCGCAGCTCTGGACGGACGGGGTCAGCAATGCCGGCAGCCGCAACTCCCGGACGTCGGACGCAAACCGCCGGTGCGCGGTGGCCACGCCGAAGAAACCGGCGAAGCCCAGTGTCTGGACGCGGCCGTCCACCGACTCCAGGGCCCGCCGAAAGACCTCGGAGCGGACATCGATACAGAACGCGGCCTGCAGCGCCGGGCGTTCGTCGTGGGCGGTCGTGGTCGACGCCGCCAGCGTGCCTGCAAGGCGCCGCTGCTCCGCCCGCTCGGCGGCCGCCTGGAGAACGGCATCGGTCACGTCGTCGCCATCGGCAGTGACCGGTTCACCATGGGCGGCCACGGCATCCGCCCAGCGCGTGACGATGCGCTCGCGGTACTGCGCGAACAGGGCCTCCTCCCACACCAGGCGGATCGCCAGCAGCTGCGTGGCCGTGGCGTCCGTCCCGCCGCGCAGCTGCGCCTGCCAGTGGCGATAGCGCGCGTACTGGGACCAGCCGCCCAGCGTCATGAACCAGCGGTGGCAGGCCGTCTCCAGGGACGGCTCCGTCAGGCCCAGCCGATCCACCGCCCGGGCCACGGCCCGCTCGGGATCATCCGGGGCATTGGATACATGCAGGGCGAAGCCTCGCAGGCCCTGGATCTCGGGCGTAAGGTCCTCTGTCGCGACGCGCCGCCAGGCGTCGTAGGCATTGCGGTGGCCGGGCGCGGCCCACAGGGCCTGGCCGGCATCAAAGTAAGCGGCGGCCCAGGCACCGATCCGTTCGTTGATCAGTGCCGGCCAGTCGATGCCGGATTCCACGGCGGCCAGATCCGCCACGGTGGCAATGGCGGTCGGTTCGGGCGCAGGCGTTTCCGCAGCCGCCTTCAGGGTGGCCACACTGGCCGGCCGCAGCGACTCCGGTGCGGTCTCAAGGGCCGCGGCCAGGTCGGCATCCGTGATCACGCCGTCAGCGATCCGCTGCCGGTACCAGGAGCGCGGTGGCGTGATGCGTGTACCGCCCACGCGCCGCAACCGCGCCTGCGCCTTCCATAGCGGCTCGCCACTCTGGCCCAGAAAGGGGTTGACGGCCACATTGGCGGACAACGGCCAGGCCGGGGGCAGCGCCTGAACGGCAGCCACTATTGCGGCGTGCACGCTGTCCCAGGGGACGGCGGCGCCGTTGCGGGGGGTGTCCATGACGGTTTCCTCCGGGATTCAGGATTTGCGGTGAACCGACCAGCCACCCAGCAACCGATCGAACACGGCGTTGGCATACAGCCCGTTGCTGAGATGGACGCGCAGGCCGGCAGCGGCCGGGTGGTTCGACCACAGGGGAAACAGGGCCTGGGCGACGGCGACGCTACCGAACCCGAACACCGTCAGGACAAGCAGGAACCATTCCAGAGGACCCACCGGGGGCGGGGCCGGCAGCGTCGCCGCGGTCAGCTTGGTCACCCCCGTTTGCAAGACGAAGTAGGCGAACGTCGCGGCCACCGCGTACAGCGCGGTGCGCCGCGTCAGCGCCCGGGGCGCAGTGTCGGCGAACCCCTGGGCGAGCAGGTAGGCCACGCCGAGCACGAGGATCGCCCCCAGGACGATGGCCTGGGTCGACTTTTCCCCCAGGCCCAGCAGCAGGCCCACCACCGCATAAATCCCCAGGGCCGCCAGGAAGGCGCGGGTGACCGCCGCCGCCCGCGGCACCGCGATGGGGCCGGGACGCCGGATCGCGGCCACCCGCTCGATGGCCGCACCGGACTCCAGAAAGGCGTGGGCCTTGTACAGCGAGTGAGCCAGGATGTGCAGCAGCGCAAGGGCAAACAGCCCCAGGCCGCACTGCAGGATCATGAAGCCCATCTGCGCGATGGTGGACCAGGCCAGGGAGGCCTTGACCGCCGGCTGTGCGAGCATGACCAGGCCGCCGACCAAGGCGGTGAAGCCGCCGATGAGCACCAGCACCGCCATGATACCGGGGGCAAGCAGCATGACGTCGGCAAAGCGGATCAGCAGGAAGCCGCCGCCATTGACCACACCGGCGTGCAACAGGGCGGAAACCGGGGTGGGGGTCTCGATCACCTCGGTGAGCCAGCCGTGCACCGGGAACTGGGCGGACTTCAGCAGGGCGGCGAGTCCAAGCATCCCCGCTGCGGCAATGATGAAGCCACTGCTCGTGGCATCGGCGGCCGCCGCGTTCAGGGCGCCGATGTCGCCGCTGCCGAAGGTCCAGGCCAGCAGGCCGAAGGCGATGACCAGCGCGCCGTCACCGAGGCGCGCCACGATGAACTTCTTGCGCGCGGCCCGCTGCGCCGCCGGCCGCTCCGGGTAGAACAGCAGCAACCGGTGCAGGCAGAGGCTGGTGGCGATCCAGGCCAGGGCGAACGGCACCAGGTGACCCGCCTGAACCAGCAGCAGGACCATGGCCAGCGTGGCGCACAACCAGGCCGTGAAAACGCCCTGCCAGTCTTCGCCATCGAGATACACGCGCGCATAGCGAAGCACCACCCAGCCAATAAAGGCCACCAGGGCCACCATCGACACGCTGACCCAGTCCAGGCGCACGAGGGCGAGCGGCCCCCACGGCATGGGCAACGCCGCCGTCCCGGGACCGTAGGCAATGCGCACCGCGCCCCCGGCTACTGCCGCGGCCAGTGCCAGCAGCGCGGCCCATTCCGCGCGCTGCAGGCAACCACCTGGCCGCAGGCCCGGGGTACGGAAGGCGTCGCCTGCAGCCAGCACGAGCAGCAACGGTGCCAGGAGCATGACAAGGGCGAGATCCATGAGTGGGCTCCCTTTGACGAACCGGCGGCTATTGTCGCTTTGGGGCGAAAAACGAAAAGTTCATTCTTTTGAATGAATCGTTCGGCATAATAGAACGGTGGCGACGATCAACTACAACCACCTGCGCTATTTCTGGGCCGTGGCCCACGAGGGCAGCCTGACACGGGCCGCCGAGCACCTGCACGTGTCGCAATCGGCTGTCTCCGTGCAGATCCGCAAACTCGAGGAGCGGCTCGGGCACAACCTGTTCGAGCGCCGGGGCCGGGAACTCCATCTCACCGAGGCCGGCCGGATCACCCTCGATCACGCCGATGCCATCTTCGCCACCGGCGACGAGCTCGTCGCCACCCTAGAGCAGTCCGGCCGCACGCGCCAGGCGTTGCGGGTCGGCGCGCTGGCGACGCTGTCGCGCAACTTCCAGATCGGCTTTTTAAGACCCCTGCTGGGGCGACCCGATGTCGAGGTTATCCTGCGCTCCGGCGGCGCCGGGGAATTGCTGCACGCGCTGGCATCACTGCAACTCGATGTGGTGCTGGTCAACGAGGCGCCAAGATCGGACGCGGTCACGCCGTTCGTCACCCACCGGGTCGCGGAGCAACGCCTGAGCCTGGTCGGCAGCGCCCAGCGGGTCACCCCCGGGGCGGACCTGGCCACACTCCTCGCGTCGCATCCGGTCATCCTGCCGACGCCGGAGAACAACATCCGGGTCGCCATCGATGCGCTCCTGGATCGGCTCGGCGTGCAACCGCAGATCGCCGCCGAGGTCGACGACATGGCCATGATCCGGCTGCTCGCCCGCGCCGATGTCGGCCTGGCCGTGGTCCCGCCCATTGTCATGAAGGACGAGCTGGAGACAGGGCTGATCGTCGAGGCGGAACGACTTCCGGACCTGGTGGAGACGTTCTACGCGGTCACCGTGGCCCGGCGATTCCCGAATCCGCTGGTCCGCGAACTGCTCGAGGGCGGGGCGGGTTAGCCACTATACAACGGCGCCGCGCGGACTGGCTTCGCGGAACGCTCGGGGCGTATCGTGCCGAGAGCACCGCCGCCGCGCACTCCGACTGGCTTGCGTGACGCCCGCCCCAGGAGAACGCGCACCGTGGTCGACAAACTGCTGGAACAAAACCGGGAGTGGTCCCGGCGCACCCGGGAGCAGGATCCGGAGTACTTCACCCGCCGGGCCCAGCGCCAGGACCCGGAATACTTCTGGGTCGGTTGCGCCGACAGTCGCGTACCCACCAACGTGGTCGTCGGCCTGGAACCGGGCGAGATCTTCGTCCACCGCAACGTGGCCAACGTGGTGCATTCCACCGATCTCAGCCTGCTGAGCGCGCTGGAGTACGCCGTGGATGCCCTGGCCATCGACAAGATCATCATCTGCGGCCACTACGGCTGCGGCGGGGTGAGGGCGGCCACCGAGGATGCGCCCCACGGTCTCGCCGACCACTGGCTGGAACCCATCCGGCGACTGGCGCGCCAATACGCCGGCGAGCTGGACGCCCTGGCGGAACCCGAGGCCCGGCGCGACCGCCTGGCGGAACTCAACGTCATCCACTCGGTCGCGCGCATCGCGGAGACGCCCATCCTGCGGCGGGCATGGGAGCGCGGCCGCGACGTCCATATCCACGGGGTCATCTACTCCCTCCACGACGGGCTTCTGGAACAGCTGGACTGCACCGTCGGCCCGCCCGCCTACTGAGCCGCCCCGGTCCTAGTGTCCTTTAACAACAGTTCGTCCGGCAGCCGGTGATCGAGCCGTGCGTTACTCCGCCAGCACGCGCTGGAGCCAGCTGCTCACGGCGTGGATCTCCGGCGGGCACACGGCGTGCTCCATGGGGTATTCGTGCCATTCCAGCGGGTAGCCAATGGCGTCCAGATGCTCCCGGGAGCGCTGGCCGAGCTCGAAGGCGAGCACCGGATCCTGGGTGCCGTGGGCCATGAACACCGGCGTGTCACTGTTGGCCGTGCTGCGCTCGTCGGCGAGCGTGTCCGCCAGCGGCAGATAGGTGGACAGGCCCATGATGCCCGCCAGGCGTTCCGGATAGCGCAGCCCGGTGTGCAGGGCTACCGCGCCGCCCTGGGAGAAGCCGGCCAGGACAATGCGCCCGGTGGCAACACCGCGATCGTTCTCGCGCGCGATCAAACGATGGACATGCGTTGCAGCAGCGCGGATGCCTTCGGCGTCCTCGCGCGCATCGCCGCTCAGGGCCAGGATGTCGTACCACGCGCGCATGCTCATGCCGCCGTTGAGCGTGACCGGCTGCACCGGTGCGTGGGGAAAGATGAAACGCACCGACAGCTCCCGGGGCAGATGCAACTCCGGGACGATGGGTTCAAAATCGTGGCCGTCGGCCCCCAGGCCGTGCAGCCAGATGACACTGGCGGTAGCGTTGTCGCGGGCGCCGGCCTCGACGCAGTCCAGCAGCTCGTTGCTCATGCAGTCCCTCCCGTGAAATAAGTGGTCTTGCCCCGGACCCTGCCAACCGGCCCGGTGGCGTGCGTATACTTCGGGGTGTGGCGGGTGCAGCCGGCCAACGCCCGCGCTGCGTCTCCAGCGTGGCGATGGCCGCTACGCGCCGTCGGCGTTTGCGTGTGCTCGCACCCGGTCGCGCGGCGCGACCCTGGCGATCCAGG
>JAWOFB010000296.1:0-3664 GCA_046482445.1 Ectothiorhodospiraceae bacterium
GGCCCCTGGGGCCGCGACCTGGCCTTGGATCTGGAACGCATTCGGGCGTGGGGCGCCACGGCGGTCGTGACCCTCAACCCCAATGGGGAGCTCGCAGCGTTGGGCGTTCCAGGTCTGGGCCAGGCAGTCGGCGACGCCGGGTTGGCGTGGTATCACCTGCCGATTCCGGATATGGCCAGTCCGGACCGGCGGTGGGATGAGCGCTGGCAGGCCGTGGCGCCGGAAATCCATCGGTCGTTGTACGCGGGCGGCCGTTGGGTAGTCCATTGCAAAGGCGGCCTTGGCCGGGCCGGAACCGTCGCCGCCCGTCTGTTGCTGGACCGGGGTATCCCTTCAGGAGATGCGATGGCGCTCGTGCGTCAGGCGCGCCCGGGCGCGATCGAAACCCGGGCACAGGAACGCTACCTGGCGCAGGCGCCGGTGGGACAGTATGCGAATCGGCTGATGATGGTCGGCCAAGGGTAGGGCCGGTGATGAAACGGGTCTTTCTGAGGTGGGGCGGTTGGGTCGGATTCGCGCTGCTGTTCGCAAGCTCACCAGCGGCTGCCGAGGGCTATTTCAAGTGCGAAACCGCGAATGGGGTCGAATACACCGACACCCGTTGTGAGGATGCTGCCAGCCGCCAGGATTTTCCCGACCAGTACGAGCGAGAGCAAAGGCGTGCGGAACAGAGGCGCTTCGCGGTCTGTTTCCGCCCCTCCCGTGTCTTCTCGCCCGGGGATTCCGCTTCGGACCTCGCCGAGCTCTGTGGCCCGCCGCGCAGGATACGTCGGCTGACGACACCCGATGGCGTGGAGGAGCGTTGGGAGTATCGACAGGGCCCGGGCGCTCTATTCGTGTTCGTCGAGAAAGGCGCAATCACGGCCATCAGGGACTAGGCTCCGCTGCCGAGCAATCAGCCCGCCTTCACGCGGACCAGGATCTCGCCCGGTTCGGGGCAGGAAGGCGAGGGCAGCGTACGCCCTTCGAGCCGGTAGCCCTCCAGCGCCACTATCAGTGCGTCCGCCATCTCGGCCTTGGCTTCGTCACGTTCCGCCCCGTCAGTGAGCGCTTCCGGCACGTCGCGGCAGGTAGCGAGGTAGCGTCCATCTGCGTCGGGTTCAATCCGGGCCGGATATTTCTGAGTGTCCATCTCGAGGCTTCCTTGTCGATTGTCCAGCATCATTATTGCGCCGGCGCGCGTTTTCTGTACGCCCTGCCCAGCTTGTTTGTGTTCAGGAGCGCCAGCTTTTGAGAGGGTCTCGGACGACCTGCTCAAAAAACGGCAGTTTTGAGCAGGTGGCGGCCAAGCGGTCGCGCCCGAAGCACTTGGCGACGGACATCATATGTGGGCCCGCCATAAGAGGGCCTCGAAGGTCTCGCCTCCTTCCAGCGCTCGATCTGTTTCGGATACGGGCCCTTGCGCCGGCAGTACTCCGATAGAGCCTGTTCGTTCAGCGCAGCGGTCTCGATTACCACCGCGAGCTTGTCCTGGCCACTCCAGGATTCCGGGTCCGCAGGATCCGCCGGCACCGCACGCCCCCGGCCCTGGAGCTCTCGGCGCCAGGCATACAGAGTGGGCCCCGAGACGCCCGTCTCGCGGTGGGCATCAGCCACCCTGCGGGCATCGGGCGGCATCATCTTCTCGACGACATTGGCTTTGAACTCTTAGCTGTACCGTGGCATTCCATCCGCTCTCTCGGCCCCTTCGAGGGTTATAAGTTTACTGCTTTACATCCAGCGGACTTCTTTGCTGACAGAGGAGGATTTCGCCAGTGATAATGTTTGCCGGGAACGGTTGGGGCAGGAGCTGAACCATTTCGTCAATGCCTTTCGGCCGAGGTTAAAGGCGATGGGCCGGTGAGGTATCGGCTGCGAACAGGAGAACCTGCATGAGTCGGTATCGCGTCACAGGGCCGCAGGGGGGTGCCGAACCTGGCTCCGACGGTCGGGTATTGGTCAACAAGCTCGGCATTACCGATCAAAAGAGTCTGGACGAGGCAGAGGCCGAGCTTTTGCTCATGCTGTACGAGGCGGTATTCGCGGACCTCCGGGAAGATCGGCCGCTGGATGTCGCGTTGCTCAAGCACTGGCATCGCCGTTGGCTCGGCAGCCTCTACGACTGGGCTGGAGAGGAGCGGCAGGTCAACCTGCAAAAGGGCGGTTTTATGTTCGCGGCGGCGCAGCAGATCCCGCAGCTGCTGCAGGCGCTGGACCAGAAGTGGCTGCAGAGGCTGACGCCATGTTGCGGCATGGACGACGACGCTGCGTTACGAGCGATCGCGGAAATCCACGTGGAGCTGATTCTAATCCACCCGTTCCGGGAGGGAAACGGCCGAATTGCGCGACTTCTGGCGGACGCCATGGCGTACCAGGCGGGCATCGGGCTACTGGACTACAGCGACTGGGACCAGAACAAGTCCGCGTACATCGCGGCGATTCATGCCGGGCTTGAGGGGGACTATCAGCCGATGGTCGAGCGGGTCAGGCGAGCCGCAGCGATTTGAGATGGGGCTTGGGTGCGCGCAGCTTGGCCTCGATGGCTTTGCTGGATTCGCCGGTTTCCACCGCTGTGGACGTCGCCACGGCCCGGATGATGGCCTCGCGGCTGACCGGCTTGCGGCTCGTTTTTGCATGAGGTGTGTTCATGGCGCGCTCCTGGAAGTGCTCCTGTGATTATACCCTCAGCGCCTGCAGGATGCCTGCGCCGCGCAGGAAACGACTGGCAGAGTTGCTAAGTTGACCCCACGGAACACCAGAGTGCGGTATGGCAGGGTCGCGGAGTACACGGACGTTGAAAAACTCCTGATCGATCAGTTGGTCGATCTGGGATGGGAACGCCTGACCGGTTCGGTGGACGGCCCGGGTGTGACCTACCGCGAGAGTCTCGCGCAGGGGGTGATAGTGCCCGTGCTCCGGGAACGGCTTCGGGCGATCGAGCTGCGGGCGGACCAACCCTGGTTGGACGAGAGCAGGTGGACGGGGCGCAGCTCGACCTGTTTGGGTGCCCCGGACACTCGGCCGGACCCGCGTCGCCCGATCAGTCGCGGATCTCATAGAGCAGCACGCCTCGAGCGTCGCGGACCTGCTGTTGGTCCAGGGCGCCTTCGGTGATGTAGCCCTTGCGGTTCCCGTCGGCGTCATAGATGGAGGGCTTGCCGAATCCGGCGGGGGCTGTCGCGGCGCACCCTGCCAACAGGCATGCCATTCCGATCACGATCCATCTCATGACGATCTCCAGTTCTGGTGGTGTTTCGGACAGTTTGGCGCCTTTGTGCGACATGACCTGACGCCCCGATGCGATGTACTGGGAGGAACGACAGGGCAGGGGTTCGGTTTGCCATGAGGGCGGTGTGGGATAAGGTGGCGCCAAATGCACCGGCATTTAACGGACCGGGCGACAGGGGAGAAGGGATGCCGGAAGGGCAGGGAATGCGCGCCACGCTGCAGCGCCGGATGTTATTGCTGGGGATGATCCCGCGGCAGCCCCGTCGAGTTAGCGCACCGGATCTTGTCGGACGCCTCCAGACACGCGGGCTCTCCACCACGCTGCGTACCATCGAACGGGATCTGGAGGCCCTGTCTGGGTTCCTTCCGCTGGGTCGGGATGAACGGGACCGCCCGTACGGCTGGTACTGGCTGTCCGAGGCGCCGTTGCAGGACGTGCCGGCGATGGATCCGGAAA
>JAWOFB010000304.1:0-2947 GCA_046482445.1 Ectothiorhodospiraceae bacterium
CTCCAGCACATACGCGCGCGCAGTCGCGACGGCCTTCTCCAGATCCAGCCCCCGCGCGAGACCGGCCGCAACGGCGGAAGCCAGCGTACAGCCCGTGCCATGGGTATGGCGGGTATCCACTCGCTGGTGGTCGTAGGCTGCGGTCCGCCCCTGGTGATCAGTCAGCACGTCGCAGACCGTATCGCCGTCCATGTGCCCGCCCTTGAGCAAGACGGCGGCGCCCCATCGGGCATGCAGTTCGCGGGCGGCAGCGAGCATGGCATCCCGGTCGGGGATCGGCCGCCCGAGCAGGACTTCGGCCTCCGGCCGATTCGGTGTCATCACGGCGGCGCAAGGCAGCAGGCGGCGCGCGAGGTAGGTGACCGCTTCTTCATCGAGCAGCCGGTGGCCGCTCTGGGCGACCATCACCGGATCGACGACCAGCGGAACGCCCTGCCCCGCCCCGTGCATGAGATCCAGGACCCCGTCGATGGTGGCCTGATCGTGGAGCATGCCGGTCTTGATGACATCCGCACCCAGATCGTCCATGACCGCCCGGATCTGAGCGTCCAGGAAGTCCCGCGGGACCGGATGGACCGCGTGGACACCCAGGGTGTTCTGTGCCGTCAGCGCCGTGATGGCGGTCATGGCGTAACCGCCGAGGGCGGTGACAGTCTTGATGTCCGCCTGGATACCGGCGCCACCGCCGGAATCCGAGCCCGCAATGATGAGAACGCGCCCGTTGATGGTTGTGCTCATGATTGCTCCTGAAGCCGCTCACGCAGGGCGTTGCGATCCAGCTTGCCGGCGCCGGTCACCGGGATATCCGCCATGGGCACGATGCGCGCAGGGACTTTGAACCGGGCCAGCGCTTCGCGGCAGTGATCCTGCAGCCTTGCTTCCAGGTCCTCAGCGGCTGTCCCGCTGACAACCACCGCCGCCTGCGGGACCTGCCCCCAACGCTCGTCCGGCATGCCCACGACACAGGCCTGGCTGACGTGCTCGTGTTCGAGCAGGACATTCTCGATTTCCTCCGGCGAGACGTTTTCGCCGCCGGTGATGAACATGTTGTCGGCACGACCAGTGATGCGCACGTTGCCGTTACTGTCTTCCACGGCGAGATCGCCGCTGTCGATCCAGCCGCCGTCGAGCAACGCTTTCGCCGTGCGCTCCGGCTGGCCCAGGTAGCCACCGAAGTTGTGCAGGCTGCGCATGTACAGCACCCCGGGCTGCCCCTGGGGCACCGGTTCGCGCGTGTCCTGATCGACGATCCGGAAGTCGCAGTGGATCATGCTGGTGCCGATGCTGCGGTTGTTGGCCCGGATCGTCTCCAGATCCTGATCGTGCCCGTTGTACATGAAGTTGGACGGACCGGCTTCGGTCAGCCCGTACGCCTGGGCCACCGGGATACCGCGCTGGTAGAACGGCTCCATGACTTCGGCGGAGCACGGCGCCCCGGCGCTGGTAATCCCGTCCAGGCTGGAGAGGTCCGCCTCCGGGAAGCGGGGGTGCTGGGCGATGAAACGCAACATGGCCTCGACACCGCCGAAGCTGCGAATGCCTTCCTGCTCCACCAGGTCGAGGACCTGGCCTGGATCGAACTGTCGCGTCAGTACGATGAAACCACCGGTATGCAGGACCGGTGTCAGGGAGTTCCAGCCGCCGATGTGGAACATCGGGAAGGTGATGAGCTGGCGCTGCTCCATGAGATTGCCGCTGGTGACGATCATGTCCAGCGCGTTCCAGATCATCTGCCGGAACGGCACGATGCAGACCTTGGGTGTGCCGGTGGTACCGCCGGTGTGGATGTACAGGAACGGATCCGCCTGGGCCAGCGGCTGATTCACGTCGCGGTCACCGTGGCCGAGCAGCGCCGCGAACCCGTCGTCGGCCCCGTCACTGATGCGCACGGACTGTGCCACGGAAGCCGGGAACACCAATTCACCGACCAGCTCGTCAAAGGCGTCCTCGTAGACCACCAGGCGGGGCTGGATCCGCTCCAGCAGGTCGTTGATCTCGCGCGGGCGCAGGCGGAAGCTGATCGGCGCCAGAATGGTGCCAAGCTTGCCGCAGGCCAGGTAGAGATCCAGGACTTCCAGGCGATTGCGGCTGATCACACAGACCGGATCACCGCCGGCAAGCCCGGCCACATCGCTCAGCCAGGCGCCGACGCGGCGCGCGCGGGCGTCGAGTTCGGCGTAGTTCAGGCGGGTACCGCTGTCGGCATCCAGTACCGCCGTCCGCTGGGGCGTCAAAGCCGCGCGTCGGCCGGCCCAGTCGCCGATCCAGTCCATGGGCAGCTTGTCGTAATCGGGTTCGGTTGCCATGAGGCCTCCGCTGTCAATCGGGAATGGCGGCCATTCTACTCATCCGCCCGCAGTCGGTGTCACGCCCCGGCCCCCGCCCGCGACACTGCCGGGGCGCAGCGCCGCGGGCTTTGCGTCAGCCGCCACGCGCACCACATACTCCTTGGTTTGACGTGCCCACCGACGGAGCGAGCCCATGGATCTTGTGGATATTGGCGTCAATCTCACCAGCGACCGGTTCAACAATGATCGTGAGGCCGTGCTGGAGCGGGCCGTCGACGCCGGTGTGCGACGCATGCTGGTCACGGGCACCGGCGTTACCGCCAGTCGGGAAGCCAGTGAGCTGGCAGCCCGCCATCCCGGGTGCCTGTGGTCGACGGCCGGCATTCATCCGCACGCCGCCCGCGACTGTGACGATGCCGCCCTTGCCGAGCTACGGACACTGGCCCGGGATAACCCCGGAGTGGTTGCCATCGGGGAAACCGGGCTGGACTTCAACCGCGACTTCTCCCCCCGAGCGGATCAGGAGAACGCGTTCGCCCGACAACTGGAACTCGCTACCGAGCTCGGGCTGCCGGTGTTTATTCACGAACGCGACGCCCACGAACGCCTGTCTGCCATGCTCCGGGAACACGTCGCCGCTCTTCCGGATGCCGTGGTGC
>JAWOFB010000312.1:0-3032 GCA_046482445.1 Ectothiorhodospiraceae bacterium
CGTAACGCGGTTCTGGAGAGCGCCCGCTCCCTATGACAGACACCCGCGTTAAGGATACGATCGCGCACATCACTGCCGCGATTGACCTTGCGCTCGGGTATGTCGACGGGATGGGCCGAGACGGGTTCATGGAGGATCGTCGTACACAGCAGGCGGTCATATTCAATCTGATTATCATTGGGGAGGCTGCGGCACGTTTGCTCCAGCATGCGCCGCAGTTCACCGCGGACAACCCGCACATTCCCTGGCGCAGTATGCGCGGTATGCGCAACCGGATCACACACGGCTATTTCACGATTGATCTGGATATTGTCTGGAATACCATGCAAACGGCGCTGCCGGAACTACGCAACAAAGTATCTGCGGTTGAACCGCCCCCTTAGGGTGGCATCGTACTTCCTGTCCAGGCGATGCCACACAGGCTTTACCCTGATTACATCCGACCAACCCGCCTGAGTCATCTGGATGCCCATGGAATCGCAGCCCCTGGACTTCGCCGCCAACCCTGCTCGCGCCGGCTTTCGGTTGCATCGGATGGAGGTCTACAACTGGGGCACGTTCCACAATCGCGTCTGGAGTATTGACCCGGCCGGGGACAACAGCCTGCTCACCGGGGACATCGGCTCCGGCAAGTCCACGTTGGTGGACGCGCTCACGACCCTGCTCGTCCCGGCGCAGCGCATCACCTACAACAAGGCCGCCGGCGCCGAGGCGAAGGAGCGCAGCCTGCGCTCGTATGTGCTCGGTTACTACAAATCCCAGCGCGGCGACGCCGATGCCAGCAACCGGCCCGTGTCCCTGCGCGACCACAACAGCTACTCGGTCATCCTCGCCCAGTTTCATAACGAGGGTTTCGACCTCAGCGTCACCCTGGCTCAGGTGTTCTACTTCCGCGAGACCCAGGGCCAGCCGGAGCGCTTCTACGTGGTCGCCGACCACCCGCTAACCATTACCGAGGACTTCGCCGGCTTCGGCAGCGACCTCAATGCCCTGCGCAAGCGCCTGCGGCAGACCTCCGGTGTCGAGATCTTCGACACCTTCCCGCCGTATGGCGGCGCCTTCCGCCGGCGCTTTGGCATCGACTCCGATCAGGCGCTGGAGCTGTTCAGCCAGACCGTGTCCATGAAGTCCGTGGGCAATCTCACGGAGTTCGTGCGCCACCACATGCTCGAGGCCTTCCCGGTGGGCGACCGGATCCGGGCACTGATCGACCATTTCGACGACCTCAACCGCGCCCACGAGGCCGTGCTCAAGGCCCGCGAGCAGATCGAGCACCTGAGCCCGTTGATTCAGGATGCCGACGAGTACGCCGAGGTCACGGGCATGGTCGAGGACCTCAAGGGCTGTCGCGAGGCCATGCGCCCGTGGTTCGCCAGCCTCAAGCGCGAGCTGCTGGACAAGCGCCTGGAGAACCTCGCCCAGGACCGGGCCCGCGCCGATCACCGCCTGGAGACGCTGGGGCAACAGCGAAAAGACCAGCGCGCCCGGCGGGACGAACTGCGCCAGGCCATCTCGGATAACGGCGGCGACCGCCTGGAGCGGCTCAAGGCCGAGCTGGAGAGAAAACGCGCCGAGCGTGACGAGCGCCAGGCCCACGCCCGCAAGTACCGCGAACTGGCCCATACCCTGGAGTTGCCCGATGCCGAGGACAGCGGCACGTTCGCCGCCAATCGCCAGGCCCTGGACGAGGCCAGGGAAGCGGCGGACGCCGAGCGCGAGCGGCTCCAGAACCAGATCACCGAGGCCAGCGTGGAGCTGCGCCGGCTCAAGGAACAGCACCAGGAAATCGACACCGAGCTCACCTCCTTGCGCGCACGGCGCTCCAACATCCCGGCCGCCATGCTCGACATCCGCGAGCGACTGTGCGAAGCACTGGAACTGAGCGCCGACGATGTGCCCTTCGTGGGCGAGCTCATCCGGGTGCGCGACGACGAGCGCGACTGGGAAGGCGCCATTGAGCGCGTGCTGCACAACTTCGGCCTGTCACTGCTAGTGCCCAACAGCCAGTACGCCAATGTGGCCGACTGGGTTGAGCGCACCCACCTGCGCGGGCGGCTGGTGTACTTCCGGGTGCGCGACGCCGCACCGACCGGCACCGTGGACCTGCGCGCGAACTCGCTGGTGCGCAAACTCGCCATCCAGCCGCAGTCGGCGTTCTACGGCTGGCTTGAGCACGAACTCGCCCGGCGCTTTGACTACGCCTGCTGCGCGGATCTGCAGCAATTCCGCCGCGAGACCCACGCGCTCACCCGTGCCGGCCAGATCAAGGCCGGCGGCGAACGCCATGAAAAGGACGACCGCAACCGCATCGACGACCGCTCCCGGTTTGTCCTTGGCTGGAGCAACGAGAACAAGATCGCCGCACTCGAGCAGGAGGCGGAGCAGCTCGCCCGGCGCATGCAGACCATCGGCGAGCAGATCAGCCAGCACCAGCAGCAGGACAAGGCGCTGCAAAACCGCCGCGACACCATCCAGGCGCTCGCGCTCTACACGGAGTTCCGCCAGATCGACTGGCACCCGGTGGCCGAGGATATCGAGCGGCTGGATGCCGAATACCGGGCCTTGCAGGAGCACTCGGACACGTTGCGCACCCTGCGCGAGCAGTTCGATGCCCTGGAGAAGGAGCTCACCGAGACCGACGAGGCCATCGATGCGGCCAATCGCGAGCAAAGCGCGGTTGAGCAAAAGCGCCAGCAGGCGGAGGCCTTGCGCGAGGAGTGTGACACCTTGCTCACCGCCACCCCGGAGGAGGCGAAGGGCACCTATTTCCCCAAGCTCGCCGCCATGCGCGACGAGGCCCTGGGCGAGCACACGCTGACCGTGGAGTCCTGCGATAACCGCCAGCAGGACATGCGCGAGTGGCTACAAAGGCGCATCGACACCCGCGAGTCACGGGTGAAGACCCTGCGGGACCGCATCGTCGGTGCCATGCGTGACTTCAACAACGCCTGGCCGCTGGAGACCCGGGAAGTCGACGCCAACATCGATGCCGTGGGCGACTACCGCGCCATTCTGGAGCAGCTCCAGGCCGA
>JAWOFB010000319.1:0-3103 GCA_046482445.1 Ectothiorhodospiraceae bacterium
GGCAGCTCGGCACCGCCCTGGATGCGCTGCGCGGGATCCGGTCCGACGACACGCCCGTCATCCTGGCCACGGCCGTGGGGCGCGGCGAGCGCGAGCACACCCGCATCACCACGCTCGCGCGCGTGGAACCGCAGGCCGCCGACATGCGCACACTAGTGCTGGTCGGGGCCTCCACCACCCGCGTGTTCCGCCACGCCGGCCGTGATTACGTCTACACGCCGCGCTCCTACGGCGGCGGAGGCGCAGCGGCATGACCGGCGTCAGCGCACGGCGATCCGGGGGCTGGCGCTCACGGCTCCGCGTTCAACGCCCCGAGCCAGTGCTGTACACCGGCCACGTCATGGAAGACCCGGACGGCCTCGGGCAGGGCGGGGCGCTGAATCATGACCACCGGCACCCCTTGCTCGCGCGCGGCGTCGAGCTTGGCGCGGGTAGCGTCCCCGCCGGCGTTTTTGGTCACCAGGGCGTTGATGCCGTAGTCGGCCAGCAGCGCCGCCTCGTCGGCGCGGCGAAACGGGCCGCGGGACTGCAGGTAGGTCACCCTGGGCAGATCCGGCAGCGGCTCCGGGGGATCGATGGTCCGCACGATGTAGTGCTTGTCGGGCACCGCTTCGAAGGGTGCGAGATCCCGCCCGGTGGTAATCAGGACGCGCTCGCCCAACCCGCGCAGGGCGGCCGCAGCCGCGTCCAGATCCGGGACCAGGCGCCAGTCGTCGCCGTTCACCGGCTCCCAGGCCGGCCGCCGCAGCACGGCCAGCGGCGTCCCGGTGCGCTCCACCGCCGCGGCGGCGTTGGCCGTGATGCGCGCGGCGAAGGGGTGAGTGGCATCCACCAGGGCATCCACGGCGTACTCGTCCAGGTAGGCAGCCAGGCCGGCCACCCCGCCGAAGCCACCCGTGCGCCAAGGCACGGGTTGTTCCGCGGGTACTCGCGTGCGCCCGGCCAGGGACAGGCGGGGTTCGACGCCAGGCTGTTCCGCCAGGGCGCGGGCCAGTTGCGTGGCCTCGCTGGTGCCACCAAGGATGAGAACGTGGATAGCGCCTCCGGGCATTGGATGACTGGACGGCCGTCGCCATGACAAGGCCGGCCCCGTGGCTGACCATTATCGGCATCGGTGCGGACGGCGTCGACGGCCTCGCACCACGGGCACGTGACGCCCTGGCGCGGGCGCAGACCGTGTTCGGTGGCGAGCGCCATCTGGCCATGCTGCCCGCCGACCCGGCCCAGGAACGCATCGCCTGGCCCTCGCCCCTGGACCAGGCCCTGCCATGGATCAGCGCGCGCTGCGGCCAGCCCACCTGCGTGCTCGCCAGCGGCGACCCGTTCTGGTACGGGATTGGCGCCACGCTGGCCCGCACGGTGCCGCCGGCGGAAATGCAGGTCCACCCGGCACCGTCGGCATTCAGCCAGGCAGCGGCCCGGGTGGGCTGGCCGCTGCAGGCCTGTCGCTGCCTGTCCGTCCATGGTCGCGCGCTGGACCGGGTTCGGCCCTGGCTGCAGCCGGGCGCCCGGCTGCTGATCCTGAGCTGGGACGGCACCACCGCCGACGCCCTGGGCCGGCTGCTGGTGGACTCGGGCTTCGGCGACTCCACGCTCACCGTGCTGGAGCACATGGGCGGGCCGGAGGAGCGCAGCAGACCGTGCCGGGCGGCAGACTGGCCCGGGTGCGAGACGGCGGCCCTGAACACCATCGCCCTGGACTGCGTCGCCGCCCCGGATGCCCGGGTCATCCCGGCCACCGCCGGACGCCCGGAGGCGTTATTCGAGCACGACGGCCAGATCACCAAGCAGGAGGTCCGGGCGGTCACCCTGGCCGCCCTGCGCCCCGGACGCGGCGAACGCCTGTGGGACATCGGCGCCGGCTCCGGCTCCGTGGGCATCGAGTGGATGCTGGCCGACCCGGCCAATCACACCGTCGCCGTGGAGCGCGACGGCACACGCTGCCGCCGCATCCGGGCGAACGCCGAATCCTGCGGCGTCCCCGATCTGGAGTGCCTGGAGGGCAGCGCACCGGACGCGCTGGCGGAACAACCAACCCCCGATGCCATCTTCATCGGCGGCGGACTCACCACGCCGGGTCTGCTGGATCACTGCCGGGCGGCGCTGCCGCGCGGCGGGCGGCTGGTGGCCAATAGCGTCACCGTGGAAGGCGACGCCACCCTGGCCCGGGCGGCCGCCGACCACGGCGGACAACTCTCGCGCATTGCGGTCTCGCGCGCCGAGCCCTTGGGCGGTTTTCAAGGCTGGCAACCACTGCGCCCGGTGACGCTGTGGCAGCTGGTGGTGGCGTGATCGCCCTGGGGGTGGGCTTTAGCAGTCGCTGCACGGCGACCGATCTGACCGCGCTGGTCGACGCCGTCCTGGCGGCAAGCGGGTCGGGTACCGCCGCCCATTACCTGGCCACCGCCGAGCGCAAACGGGGGACCGGCCTGCTGGAAGCGGTCGCCGGGTGCACCGGTCTCCACGCGGTGTACATCGATGACGCAGCCCTGCAGGCCTGGCAGACGGATACACGTAACCACTCCACTGCGGCGGCCGCCGCAGTGGGCGTGGGCTCCGTGGCCGAAGCCGCCGCCCTGGCCGCGCTGGGTGATGGCGCGCGGCTGCTCGTTCCGCGCCACACCGGCCCGGCGGCCACCTGCGCTGCTGCCATCCATGACGGGAGGACAAACGCTTGACGGTTCACTTCATCGGCGCCGGCCCCGGCGCACCGGATCTGCTCACCCTGCGCGGCCGGGACCGCATCGCCGCCTGCCCGGTGTGCCTGTACGCCGGCTCGCTGGTCCCCGACGAGATCCTGGCTCACGCCCCGGCCGACGCCCGCTTGGTGAACACGGCGCCGCTGACGCTGGACGCCATCATGGACACGATCAGCGCCGCCGACGCGGACGGCCAGGACATCGCCCGCCTGCACTCCGGCGACCTGTCGGTCTACAGCGCCGTGGCCGAGCAGCTCCGCCGGCTGGATGCGCTGGGGATCGACTACACCCTGACCCCCGGTGTTCCAGCGTTCTCCGCCGCAGCCGCCACCCTCGGCCGCGAGCTCACCGTGCCCGAGGTGGCCCAGTCGGTGGTCCTCACCCGTACCCAGGGCCGCGCCTCG
>JAWOFB010000326.1:0-2531 GCA_046482445.1 Ectothiorhodospiraceae bacterium
CACGCGCTCAACCAGGCCGGCGCGGGCGAGCAGCAACGGCTGATGAACCGCATGGTGGTAGTGGTGATCGTTCTCACCGCGCTGTTGCTGGTGATTATCGGCGGGTTGCTCTGGGCCCTGCGCAACCTCGCCGGCCAGACGGAGCGCCTGCAGCATCTCACGCTCACCGACGCCTTGACGGGGCTGCCCAATCGCCGCGCGCTACTCGGTCAGGTGGACCAGGCCCTGGCCCGCGGGACCCGTACCGGGGAGTCGGTGACGCTGGCCCTGGTGGACGTGGATGATTTCAAGAGCATCAATGACGCCTACGGCCACCCGGTGGGCGACGCCGTGCTCCACCTGCTCGCCGAGCACCTGGCGAGCCTGGTGCGCGCGGCCGACCTGACGGCGCGCATCGGCGGCGAGGAGTTCGGTTTTCTCATGCCGGACACGGACACCGACGACGCCCAACACATCTGCGAGCGCATCCGCCGGAGCATCCATGATCTCGCCCTGCCGGTGGCCGACGACCACCGCAGGCTGTCGGTGAGTATCGGTGTCGCCACCGCCGCACCGGGCACGGTCACCAGCTTTAACACGCTGTACGTGCGGGCCGACCGGGCCCTCTACGAGGCCAAAAACGGCGGCCGCGACCGGGTGGTGGTGGCCAAGCCAGGCGACTCATCCGGCTAGCCGCCGGTTCGGGCGCGAGCCAGGATGCCGGTGGCCGCCAGCACCATGCCCACCAGGAACACCGCGTAGCCGAGCAGCGAGCCCAGCACCCCGGCGGGCAGTGCGCCGGCGACCATACCGAGGAAACCGGCCAGGGCGCCGATCATCAGGCCTGTCCCCAGCGCCAGGCGCAGGAGACCGCGCCCGCGGCTCATTGGTGTAGCCAGCACGCGGAGAACTGCCCGGGGCGCGGCTCGAAGGCGGGGGGATCGTGGACATCGCACGTGCCCGCCATGGCGTGGGGGCAGCGTGGATGAAACCGGCAACCGGCGGGCGGCTGCAACAGGCTCGGCGGTTCACCACCGGGAACGCTGCGCAAATGATGGGCGTTGTCCGGGTCCACATCCGCGATGGCGCCGATCAAAGACTGCGTGTAGGGATGCTGCGGCGCCTCCAGCAGCGCCTCCACCGGGGCCTCTTCCACGATACGGCCGGCGTACATCACGAAGATGCGGTCGGCATAGTGCCGTACGGTGGACAGGTCATGGGTAATGAACGCGAGCGTCAGGGCGCGTTCGGACTGGATCCGGCGCAACAGGTTAAGAATCTCCACGCGCACCGAGGCATCCAGCATGGACACCGGCTCGTCGGCCACGATGAGCGCCGGCTCCAGGATCAACGCCCGGGCGATCACCACGCGCTGCTGCTGGCCGCCGCTGAGCATGTGCGGGAAACGCCCCAGCACGGCGTCCACCGGGCCCAGCCCGACTTCGTCGAGCACCTGGCGGATGCGCCGCTCGCGCTCCGCGCGGTCGCTCACGCCCTGGACAATGAGCGGCTCTGCCAGGATGCGGCGCACGTCCATGAACGGCGGCAGGGCGCCGTAGGGGTCCTGCTGGACATAGCCCACCCCGGCGCGAAAGCGCTTGAGGGCACGGCCACTCAGCGTGGCGAGGTCCGTGCCGTCGAACCACACCGAGCCGCTGCTGGGCCGGTTCAACCCCAGCAGCGTGCGCGCCAGGGTACTTTTGCCACAGCCGGATTCGCCCACGAAGGCCACGGACTCGCCGCGCCCCAGGTCGAAGTCCACGCCATCCACCGCGCGCACGGAGCCAACGCGCAGGAAACCCCATTGGCGCAGCTCGAACCACGTACGCAGCTCGCGGGCGCTGACCAGCGGTTCCCGGGCCTGGTCCGTTGCCTGGGCCGTCATGCTTCACCTCGGTCGGTGTCGGGTGCATGCAACCAGCAGCGCACCTGGTGGCGGGGCGCCAGGGTGATGGCCTGGGGATCCCGGTCGCATGCGGCAAAGCGCTGCGGGCAGCGATCGGCGAAGCGGCAGCCGCTTGCCGGCGCCACCAGGTCCGGCGGCTGACCCGGGATGGCCGCCGGTTCCTCGGACTGGCGCAGGCGCGGGACACTCGCCATGAGCAACCGCGAGTAGGGGTGCGCGGGCTCGCGGAAGAACGTGCCGGCATCCGCCTCCTCGACGATCTGCCCGGCGTACATCAGCGCCACGCGGTCGGCGAGTTCGCTGGACGTGGCCACATCGTGGGTAATCAGCATGAAGCTGGTGCCCTGCTCGCGCTTGATGGTCTTGAGGGTGTTCATGATGCTCGCCTGGGTGAGCACGTCCAGGGCCGAGGTGGGCTCGTCCAGGATGACCAGCTCCGGCTCGGTGACCAGGGCCATGGCCAGGACCACGCGCTGGCGCATGCCGCCGGAGAGCTCGAACGGGTAGCGCTGCAGGAAGTCCTGGGCCACGCCCACCTGCTCGAAGGTGCGACTGACCCGCTCCAGGGCCGCCGCGCGCGTCCAGCCCAGGTGCACCTGCAGCGGCTCGGCCACCTGATCGCCCACGCGAACCACCGGGTTGAGGG
>JAWOFB010000338.1:0-9177 GCA_046482445.1 Ectothiorhodospiraceae bacterium
GTCACTCGCCACCCGGAGATAGCCCAGGTACACCTCGGCCTTCTCCGGGTGGCGCGTGACCACCTTGTTGCAGGCACAGTAGTAGCAAAGGCTGTGGCAAAAGGGGATGTGGACGTACAACGACAAAGGCCGCGGCATGGGGTCATCGTTGCTCGCCAGTGCCACCGCCTTATACGCTTCGGCATCGAAGCCGACGTGGAAATTCGGCGCCGTGGGATACGAGGTATACCGCGGCCCGGGGACGTCGTACTTCTCGTACAGGGGGCGATCAAAGACCGGATCCGCCATGGGCGCCGTTCCGCCTGAAGCCGATGAAGACTCCCGACGTTAGCGCATTGACGCAGACGCTTATTGACCCAGGTCAAGCGTCGGCACGAGCACCCTTGCCCACACCTTCGTAGGTGCGCACGCTCAGATGTGCGTGCGGCTCTCTTTCAGCCATGACGGCGCTCATGTGAGCGGCAATCTGCTCCACGGTACTGGTGGTATCCAGCAGCTCGCAGTCCGCCGCCGGCAATTCCAGGCTGAACGCACCCTCGCCGGCGGTATAGGCAAAGCGGTACGTCGCCACACCGTCGCGCTCCGTCTCGTCGGCGAGATGGGCGCGACTGCCCAGGTAGACGTTGTGCCAGCGCTGCGCCCAGAATGCCTCCCAGTCCGGCGCGCGCTGGCCGTTGCGGTAGACCTCTACCCGGCAGCGGTGCCCGTGGGCAATGCGCTGACAGGCGCCGTCGTGCTCCCGGAGCCCGTGGCTATAGGCGTACCACGCGCCTTCGATACGCTCGCGCCGCAGGCGCAACCCGAAACCGGTAACGTTGTCCGGAAGCAACCCGCGCAGATGCTCGTGGAGTAGCGCACGCACGGCGTCGGTGGCCACACGCTCCCCCGGGACCGATACCACGGTGTGCGCGGGCCCGCTCATGTGGATGGGCCCGCGCGCGCTTGCGAAACGCACCGTGACAACGCCGTCATGGTCCTGCCACTCGGTGCTGGCCGCCGGCACCAGCAGGCGATGATCCACGAGACGATCGATAGCCGCTTTCAGCTGCCGCTTGACGTCGCCGAAGTCCACGATCATGCCGCGGGCATCCAGCTCCCCGGTGAGTTCCACGTCCACGATCCAGCTCTCGCCCACCAGACCCGCCTCCGGGTCCAGCCGCGAGGCATCGATCACCGTGAGCTGCTCAACGAACAACGAGGGCATGATTCCGACCCGGTTTCGCGTAGGACGGGCCACAGTCTACAGCCTGGCGTGCCCATGAGGCACGGGCCTTGCCCGTCATTCGGCGTCGGGCGTGGGCGCTTCGCCGCCCGAGAAGGACTCGGCGTCCTGGCGGTCGGCGATGGCCTCCTCGGCGTCCGGATTGAGGACGACGATGCTGATACGCCGGTTGATGGGGTTCTCCGGGTTGTCCTGGTCGAAGGGGACCGTATCCGCGAGGCCGGTGACCTGGGCAATGCGCTCGACATCGATGCCGCCGCGCATCAGGGCCCGCCGGGCGCTGTTGGCCCGGTCCGTGGACAGCTCCCAGTTGTCGTAGTCATCCCCTTGTGCGAACGACACGGCGTCCGTGTGCCCGGTGATACTGATCTTGTTGGGCACCTCGTTGATCACCTCCGCGAGCTCCATGAGGATGGACTCGGCGTAGTTGCGCATGTCGTCGCTGCCCAGGTCGAACATGGGCCGGTTGCGCTTGTCCACGAGCTGGATGCGCAGGCCCTCCGGCGTGATGTCCAGCAGCAGCTGGTCCTCGAACGGCTCCAGTGCCTGGCTCTTGCCAATGGCCTCCTCCAGATCCTGCTGGAGCGTCTCCATGCGCTCGCGCGCGGCCTCCTGCGCACGCTCCTGCAAGTCCTCGTCGCTGGGTTCCGCCGGAGAGTCACCCATATCCAGCGGCGTCTCGCTGCCGCCTTCCAGGTCGATGAGATTGTCACCCGGGCTCTGGCTCTGGTCGGCGTCGAAGTTGGTCGGATCCTGGAAATAGCCGGCCACCCCGGCCCGCTGCGCCTCGTCCATGGCGGTGACGATCCACAGGATCAGGAACATGGCGAACAGCGCTGTCATGAAATCGGCGAACGCCACCTTCCAGGAGCCGCCGTGGTGGCCGGCCTCCACCTTCTTGACGCGCTTGATGACAATGGGCTGGGTCTTGTCGTCCATGGGTTCAGCCCCGCCGCTACTTGCCCTTCACGTGGTTTTCCAGCTCCTGGAAGCTCGGTCGCTCGTTGTCGTACATCGCCTTGCGCCCGAACTCCACCGCCAGAACCGGTTTGTAGCCGTTGAGAATGGCCATGATCGTGACCTTGATGATCTCCAGGAACTTGGCCCGCTCGCGGGCGCGGTGCTCCATGGCATTGGCCAGCGGCCCGAGGAACGAATAGCCGGTGAGAATGCCCAGGAACGTGCCCACAAGTGCGGCGGCGACCAGTTTACCGATGGTTTCCACGGGACCGTCGATGACGCCCATGGCGACAGTAATGCCGAGCAACGCGGCGATGATGCCGAACCCGGGCAGCGCGTCGGCGACGTTGTTCAGCGCCTTGGCAGGCATCTCCTCTTCCTGGTGGAGGGTCTCCAGCTCCACGTCCATGAGGTTCTCCAGCTCGTGCGGGTTCATGCTCCCGCCGACCATGAGCCGCAAGTAGTCCGTGAGAAACGTCATGGCCTCGTGCTGCGCCAGAACGCGCGGGTATTTCTGGAACAGCTCGCTGTTATCCGGGTCATCGACATCCCCTTCGATGGCGAGCAAGCCCTCGCGCTGGGCCTTGTAAAACAGCTCGTAGAGCATGGCGAGCAGGTCCATGTAGATGGCCTTGCTGTACACCGTGCCCTTGAGCAGCACCGGGATGGTCCTGGCGACCTGCTTGACCACCTTGCCGGGGTTGGCGATCAGAAACGCGCCGAAGGCAGCGCCAAAGATGATAATAATCTCGAAGGGCTGCCAGAGGATGGCGATCTTGCCGCCGTGCAGCGTGTACCCGGTGAGCACGGAAACAATAACGATGATGGCGCCGAGAATGATCAGCATGCTTCGCTCCCGCTTACCAGGGCTCACCCCGGGCCCGCACTGGTTTCCACCCGGTCACCCCGTAGGGCATCGGCAGAGCCCGGGCAAACTCAACCCTCGTTCTGACTGGACGACCAGGCGGACCGGTGTTGGAGTCACATTAACGGTGTGCGTAAGCGACAACGGCCAACTGGTTCGCAAACTCTGCCCCCGGAGTCGAGGCACACTGTGACCTTCGGCACGCACGCGGAGAGACAGGCCCATGCCGCGACGCCTGCAAGACTGGCTGGAGCATCTGAGCCAGACGCATCTTCCCATTCAGCATTCATCCGCACTGGCCCTGGCGGAGCTCGCCGGCCCGGCGGGCGACGATCTCGGCGCCCGGGATCTGGAGCCGCTGCTGGAACGGGACCCGGCGCTGGCACTGAACCTGGTCCGTGCCGCCAACAGTCACCACCACAAGCACCTGGAGGCGTTCATTACCACCAGTGAGCAGGCGGTGCTGATGCTCGGCATGCGGCGCACCCTGGCACTGGCCTCGGGCTGGACAACCATTGAGGACTGCTGCACCGGCAACGCGCACCAGCGGTATCTTCGCACCCAGGCGGATGCCCTGCTCACCGCGCGCCTCGCCCACCACTGGGCGGAGCTACGTAGCGACACGCTACCCGCGGAGATCGCCACCGCGGCGCTGGCCCGCCACGCGGGGCCACTGGCGCTGCGCGCGGACCCGCTCGGCCAGCCAGCCATGGCCTCTGTGGACGAACTCGCCGCCCGTGCCCGGATACCGCGGACGGATGCGGAGTACATTATCCTCGGCTTCCCCACCGACGAGCTCTCGGCCGGGCTGAACACCAGCTGGCACTTGCCAACGCTGGCGCTGGAATATCTCCTGGCGGAGCAGATGAATGCACGCCGCAGCCTGGGCATCCGCCTGGCCATGGCCCTGCGTGCCATCGGCCATGCCGGCTGGGCCGATACCCGCGTCCAGGCACTGCTCCAGGTCCTCGCCGACTACCTGGGTACCAGCCGCGAGACGGCGGCAGCCACGATTCCGGACACAGCCAGCGGCGTGCTCGCGACCTTCCGGCTCGACGAGGAACCCGCTTGGGCGCCTCTCGCTACCGCGGTGACCACGGTTGCGACGGAAACCGGACGCGGCGTTTGTCTGCCACCGCGCTGGCCGCTGTTCCAGCGGCTGCTCACGGAGATCCGTTCCGGTGATCTGGACCGGATCCGCAGCGAACTGACCCGCCGGCATGAGCGCATCGACCCGGACGCGCCGGTGCTCACCCTGGCCGCGCGCGCCCTGCACCACGGGCTGGGACTGGACCGCGCGGTCGTGCTGCTGGCCAACCAGCGCAGCGACGGGCTGTTCCCCTACCTCGCCCTGGGTGCGGAGTCCGACCCCGGCCTGGTGGTGAGTCATGTCAGCCTGACGCCAGCCTGGCTGGAACGTCACCTGCCGCCCGGTCGCGCGGCGCGCCTGTTGCGCGCCGGCGAATCCGACAGCCTGCGCACGCAGTTGCGCCGGGGCGGCGGTCGCCTGTTCGACAGCCCGGAGTATCTGGTTCGCAGCGTCGCCGGACCGCGCGGGTCCTTCGCCCTGCTGTTCGGTGACCGTCACGCGCCGGACTGCACCATCGACGATGCGGCCCGGGATGGTTTCAACGACCTTGTCTCGGCGCTGGATGAAGGCTGGCCGCAAGCCCCACGACTCCCGAACAGCTCCTGACCGCAGACCAGCTACTCGTGCGGGAAAGCGCGTATTGTGCCCACGCGCCTGCCCGCTTACCGTCCTTCGGGTTTCCTGCCTCCGGGAGAGTCAAACGTGAGCAGCCTGCACATGCCGACGCTGATCGCCGTTCTGATGGCGGTGGCGGCGCTGAGTTTTGCCCTGGCCCCTCGGGTGCGAACCGCGGACGGCTTCTTTCGCGGCCGTTCCGACAGCGGCGCCGCGCCCGGGGTCCTCACCCTGATCCTGTCCCAGGTCACCACCTGGATCTTCGCGCGCTCGCTGCTGAACGCCGGCATCCTGGGCTATTTCTACGGCATCGCCGGGGTGCTCGCGTACACGGCCTACTACGGCTCGTTTGTCACCGGCTGGCTGATCGTGGATCAGCTGCGCTTCCGGCACGGGGCCACCAACATCCAGGGCTTTCTGGAGGCGCGCTTCGGGCGCGCGGGCAGCGCGTGCTACAACGCGTTGATCTCGCTGCGGCTGCTCAGCGAGATCTTCGCCAACCTGCTGGTGGTGGGCATCATCTTCGCGGGCGCCGGGGCGGCCGTGGAGAATGCCGCCATCCTGGCCGTCGCCGCGATCACCCTGGGCTATTCGGCCTCCGGCGGGCTGCGCGCGTCCCTGCGCACGGACATCCTGCAGATGGGGTTGCTTGCCGGCGTCCTGTGCGCACTCGTGGCACTGGTCGCCGTGCACCCGGACTTCGGGCTGGCAGCGGTAGCCACCTCCAGCCCCGACCTGAACGAACCCGGCTGGATCCTGCTGCTGGTCGCGCTGCTGCAGGTCTTGAGCTACCCGCTCCACGACCCGGTGATGATGGACCGCGGCTTTCTGGCCGACCGGCTGACCACGCGCCGCAGTTACCTGCACGCATTCTGGGTGGCCGCGCTGTGCATCCTGGCCTTCGGGTTGCTGGGTGTCTTCGCGGGGCTGAGCAACCCCGGGGCCGAGGCCTTCCTGCCGGCCCTGGAAGAGCTGCTCGGCGCCCCGGCCATGCTATTGCTGGCACTCGCCCTGGTGATCTCCGCGGCGTCGACCATGGACTCGGTCTACTCAAGCGCCGCCAAGCTGGCCGTCATCGACATGCGCCTGGCGCGCCCCAGCGCCCGCAACGGCCGCCTGGCCATGGGCCTGACCGCAGTCGGCGGACTGGCGCTGGTCTTTGCAGGCACCGACGATCTGTTCGCCGCGGTTGCAGTCAGCGGCACGGCATCGCTGTTCCTGGCCCCTGTCATCGTCTTCAGCATTTTCGCCGACCGTGCAGTGGCGCGCTGGAGCCTGATTGTGGCCTTTGCACTGGCGATCGCCGGATCGGTGGTTTATTTTCTGGAAGACTCCGGATATACCACCGTGGTCGGACAGCTAAGCGGACTTGAGCACAGTTATGCCAAGCTGTTGTTGATCACCCTGGTGATCCTCGCCGGCGGCATGGCTGCCTTCGCCCTTGGCTCGGCGGGACCGGCGAACCCGGAGGCACGGAGAGGCGCATGAACGAACCCGGACGCACATGTCCGCTCGACTACGGCACCTCCGCGGCGGCTCTGGATCGGCCCGCGGACCTGCAGGCGGATACGCTCTACGTCATCGGCGGTTTGTACGGCAACACGGCGGCACTGGCCGCGGTGGAGCGACAAGCCGCGCGTGAGCGCACCGACGCCGGCCTGCCCGAGCCACGGCTGGTGTTCAACGGCGATTTCAACTGGTTCAACGCCGATCCCGTGGCCTTCCTTTGCATTAATCGCAAGGTCCTGCAGCACACGGCCATGCAGGGCAATGTCGAGGCCGAACTTGCTGATCCGGGCCCGGAGACGGACTGCGGCTGTGCCTATCCGGAGTGGATCAGCGACGCCGTGGTCGCTCGCTCCAACGCCATCATGGGCCACCTCCAGGAGGTCGCTCGATCAGCGCCGGGCGCTGCCACCGGCCTGGGTCGCCTGCCGCGGCAACTGGTGGCGGAGGTGGCGGACTGCCGGGTGGGAATCGTCCACGGCGACCCGGAATCCCTGGCCGGCTGGCGACTGGCGGTGGAGAATATGCCGCCGCCCGGCGAAACGCCCCCGTGGCTGGCCACTTGGTTCCGCCAGGCGCGCGTGGACGTATTCGCCTGCAGCCACACCTGCCTGCCCTTCGCCCAGCGCTTCCAGGTGGACGGCGAACCGGCACTGGTCATGAACAACGGGGCCACGGGCATGCCCAACTTTCGCGGGGATCGCCGCGGCGTGGTCACGCGCATTAGCCGCTGGCCCCCGCCCCACGGCAGTCTCTACGGCACGCGTATCGGCGCCCTGTACGCCGACGCCATTGCCGTGGACTGCGTCCCGGAACACTGGCGGGCCTGGTTCGATGCCACCTGGCCCCCCGGCTCCGCGGCCGCCGCGGCCTACGGCGAGCGGCTCCGCGACGGGCCCGAGCACCACCTGCACGATGCCGCCCGCCTGGACCCGGCAAGCGTGGCCGGCTGACCGCCCCACCTCGATGCCGCCTTTACTAACCTTTCCAGAAATCGTGTCAGGCCTCAGTGAGTTTCTGCGCCGCTGTGGCAAGGCACGAGGAGGGATGTGTAGCAAAACAGCTACATGACCGACGAGCAACGCAGTCCACAGCGGCGCAGAAACCACCCGAAGGGCGCCGTTGTGCGGCTCGCCGTCGGCGTTGCGCTCCCTTGACGTGGGAATCACCACGCCTGCGCTCGCGCGCCTTGCCGGCAAGCCGCACAACGGCGCTGAGACCTGACACGATTTCTGGAAAGGTTAGTAGCAACCAGGGTCAGCCGGGTCGGACCCGCACCGCACAGTACTTGAATGCCGGGATCTTGCCGGTGGGATCCACGGCCGGGTGCGTGAGCACGTTGGCGCAGGCCTCCCGGAAGTGCATGGGAACGAACACACTGCCCCGGGCCACCCGCTCACGAACGCGCGCGCGCAGGCGGATGACCCCGCGCCGGGAGGCGACCTCCGCCCAGTCGCCGTCGGCGACACCCAGCGTTTCCGCATCCCGGGGGTGCATCTCCACGAAGGCCTCCGGACTGATGGTATCCAGTGCCGACGAGCGCCGGGTCATGGTCCCGGTATGCCAGTGCTCCAGCACCCGGCCGGTATTGAGGACCAGCGGGTAGTCGGCATCGGCGATCTCCACCGGCTGGCCCGGGTGCGCGGGCACCAGCAGGGCCCGGCCCCGCGGGAACCGCTCCCGGAAGACAATCGGCTCGCCCTCCGAGCGCTCGGGATCCGGGCACGGATACCAGCGCCCACGGTCACCCAGCAGCGCGTGGCTGAGCAGCGCGTAGCTGTTGGTGCTGGCGGCGAATTCGTCGAACACGGCGGCCGGATCCCCGTAGTCCATGGGCAGGCCCACGCGCTCGGCCACCGCGGCGATGAGCTGCCAGTCCTGCCGGGCCTCGCCGGGTGGGTCCAGCGCCTGGCGGCCGATCTGCACGCGACGGTCCGTGTTGGTAAACGTCCCGGTCTTCTCTGCGAAGGCGCTGCCGGGCAGGATGACGTCGGCGAACTCCGCGGTCTCGGTGAGAAAAATATCCTGCACCGCCAGGAAGTCCAGCTGCGCCAGCGCCTTGCGCACCTTGGCCGTATCGGGATCGGAGATGAACGGGTTCTCGCCGACGATGTACATGCCGCGGATGCTGCCGTCCAGGGCGCCATCGGTAATCTCGGTGACCGTGCGCCCGGGCTCCGGTGACAAAGGCCGCCCCCAGAGTTGCTCGAAGCGCTCCCGCGCCCGGGGATCGGCGACCTTCTGGTAGTCCGGGTACATCATGGGAATGAGTCCGGCGTCCGAGGCCCCCTGGACATTGTTCTGGCCCCGCAGCGGATGCAGGCCGGTGCCCTCGCGCCCGGTATTGCCGGTGATCATGGCGAGCGCGATGAGACAACGGGCATTGTCCGTGCCGAAAGTGTGCTGGGAGATGCCCATGCCCCAGAACAGCATGGCGGCGCGCGCGCCGCCGAATAATCGCGCCGCCTCCCGGATGCGCTCCGGCGCCACGCCGCAGAGCTCGGTCACCGCCTCCGGCGGATACGCCGCCACGTGGTCACGCAGGGCGTCGAAGCCCTCCGTACGCTCGGCGATGAAGTCGTGGTCCAGCAAATCCTCCGCGATAATCACCTGCATCATGGCGTTGTAAAACGCCACATCGGAGCCCGGGCGGATCTCCACGTACATCCGGGCGTGGTCGGCGATGCCCGGGCGGCGGGTGTTGACCACCAGCAGGTCCGTGCCGCCGGCGGCGGCCTGTTTCATGAAGGTAGCCGCCACGGGGTGGTTTTCCGTGGGATTGCAGCCGGTAATCAGGGCCACGTCGGCATTGGCCACATCGCGCACCACGTTGGTTACGCCGCCCGAGCCGATGCCTTCCAGCAGGGCCGCCACCGACGAGGCGTGGCACAGGCGCGTGCAGTGATCCACGTTGTTGGT
>JAWOFB010000346.1:0-11817 GCA_046482445.1 Ectothiorhodospiraceae bacterium
CCCGAGTTGCTGGGCTCGCTGGCAGCAAGTGGTCATCGCGACGATGCCCGGATCGCGCGCGATGCCGCCCGCCACTGCCTGCAGCCGGCGGGCGACGGCGGCGGTTACTAACCTTTAAGGAAGTAAAGCCAGGCCTCAGTGGTGATGGCGCCGCTGTGGCAAGGCGCGAGGAGGGCGGTGTAGTAACACTACATAACCGACGAGTAACGCAGTCCACAGCGGCGCCATCACCACCCAAAGGGCCTCAAGGTGCGGCTCACCGGCGGCGTTGCGCTCCCTTGACGTGCGAATAACCACGCCTGCGCTCGCGCGCCTTGCCGCCAAGCCGCACCTTCAGGCTGAGGCCTGGCTTCACTTCCTTAAAGGTTAGTAGTCACCCGCTACATGTTGGGATAATTGGGCCCGTCGCCGCCCTGGGGTACCACCCACTCGATATTCTGGGTGGGATCCTTGATGTCGCAGCTCTTGCAGTGGACGCAGTTCTGGAAATTGATCTGCAGGCGCGGTTCGCCGTCGCCATCCTGAACGATTTCGTAGACCCCGGCCGGGCAGTAGCGCTGCTCCGGTGCGTCGAAGCGCGCCAGGTTCACCTGCACCGGGACGCTGTCGTCGTGCAGGCGAAGATGGCTGGGCTGGTTTTCCTCGTGATTGGTGTTGGACAGGTACACCGAGGACAGCTTGTCGAACGTCAGGCGACCGTCGGGCTTGGGATACTCGATGGGCTGATACTGCTCCTTGGGGCGCGTCTGTTCGTGATCGGCGTGATTGTGAAACGTCCATGGTGCCCGGCCGCGGAACAGATACGTGTCTGCCGCGGCGTAGGCGAGGCCGCCCCAGAGGCCGAAGCGCGCCATGCCCGGGCGGATGTTGCGCACGCGGTAGAGCTCGTCCCACAGCCAGGAGGCACGCAGTCCGTCCGCGTAGGCGGTGATCTCCTGCCCGGCGCGATTGTCGGCCTGCAGCGCCGGGAAGATGGCCTCGGCGGCCACCATGCCGGATTTCATGGCGTTGTGGGTGCCCTTGATCTTGGGGACGTTGAGAAACCCGGCCGAGTCGCCGATGAGTACACCGCCCGGGAAGTGCACCCGGGGCAGTGACTGGAAACCGCCCTCGACCAGGGCGCGGGCGCCGTAGGAGACGCGCCGGCCGCCCTCCAGATCCTGGCGGAAGGCCGGGTGCGTCTTGACCCGCTGCATCTCGTCGAACGGCGACAGGTAGGGGTTCTCGTAGTCCAGACCAACCACGTAGCCCACGGAGACCAGGTTGTCCTCCAGGTGATACATCCAGGCACCGCCGTAGGTCCGGCTGTCCATGGGCCAGCCCACGGAGTGGACAACCTTGCCGGGCTGGTGGCGCTCCGGTTCGATCTCCCAGAGTTCCTTGATGCCCAGGCCGTAGGTCTGCGGATCCGAGTCGCTGTCGAGGCCGAAGTGCTGGATGACGGCCTTGCTGGCAGAGCCCCGGCAGCCCTCGGCGAACAGGGTCTGAGCGGCATGCAGCTCAACCCCGGGCTCATAGTTCGGCCCCGGCGTGCCGTCGCGCTGGACGCCCATGTCACCGGTTGCGACGCCCTTCACCGAGCCGTCGTCGTGGTAGAGAACCTCCGCCACCGCGAAACCGGGGTAGATTTCGGCGCCCGCCGCCTCGGCCTGTTCGGCCAGCCAGCGGCAGACATTGCCCAGGCTGACGATGTAGTTGCCCTGATTGTGCATATACGGCGGGGTGGGGAGCCGGAGCGCGCGATGCGCGGTCAGGAACAGGAACTGATCGTCTCCGGCCGGCGTGTTCAGTGGTGCGCCGCGCTCGTGCCAGTCCGGTAGCAGCTCGTCCAGCGCCCGGGTCTCGATGACCGCGCCGGAGAGGATATGAGCACCCACCTCGGAACCCTTCTCCACGACGCAGACGCTGAAATCGTCATGCCCTGCCTCCGTGGCGAGCTGGCGCAAGCGAATGGCCGCTGACAGACCGGCCGGCCCTGCGCCGACGATCACGGCATCGAAGTCCATGCTCTCGCGTTCCGGGCTCTGCCCTTGCGTCATGCCTTGGTCTCCTGTGCTTTGGTGGCTGCCACCGGTTCCGGGCGGCCGTTTTGTCCGCACTGCGACCGGTGTCGGCAGCGCCGATGATACCGCGCCGGCGCCCTGTGACCGAGCATGCCTCCATGATCGCCGCACGCGGGCGCCCGCGCCTGTCGCGCGGCGTCACGGGCTTGTCCGCGGGCGCGGCGTATCCGGCTACTGGTGTCCCATTTCGGGCAGCCACAGCGAGATCTGGGGGAACATTATGAGAATCACCGTCGCCACGATCATGATGGCGATGAATGGCGGTGTACCGCGGATGACGTCGAAGTAGGGACGCCGGAAGACGGCCATTGCGGTAAAGATGTCACAACCGAACGGCGGTGTTGCCGAGCCGATGGCCGCCTGGAGCGTGACGATGACACCCACGTGGATCGGATCAAGGCCTGTTGCGTTGACAAGCGGCTGGAACAACGGCGTGAGAATCAGAATGACCACGATGGGGTCGACGAACATGCAGCCAACGAAAAACGCCGCCGCGATGAGCGCTAGGGCCGCCGTCGGATTGTTGCCGAATGTCTGGATCACCGGCCCCAGGATCTCCTGCGGCACCCCGGCGGTGGACAGGGTCTGCGAGAAGGCATAGCCAACGGAGACCAGGATGAAGACAACAGCGGTGATCATCCCCGTGGACAGCGCGATGGAGCCGATGTCCCGCAGCCGCACCTTGCGGTAAATCAACACCTCCAGGACAAACGCGTAGAGCACCGCCATGGCCGAGGCATCCACCGGGCTGAAGGTGCCCGTATAGATCCCGCCGACGACGATCAGCGGGAAGCCCATGGGCAGGATGGCACCGCGCAGGGCCTGCAGGCGCTCGCCCCAGTCCGAGCGCGGCTCCACCTCGATGCCCATGATGCGCGAGGCGATATAGCAGTACACGGAGATCAGGAACAGGACCAGGAGCCCGGGCAGGATGCCGGCGATGAACAGGTCGCCGATGGAGGCATTCTTGGCAATCACCCCGTAGACGATCATGCCGATGCTCGGGGGGATGAGCAGGGCGACGTCGCTGGCGTTGATGATCAGCGCCAGGGCAAAGCTGTCCTTGTAGCCCTTTTGCAGCAATCGGGGGCGCATAGGGCCGCCCATGGCCACCACGGTCGCCTGGGTGGAGCCCGACACGGCCCCGAACAGGGTGCAGCTCGCGGCCGTGGTGATCGGCAGCCCGCCGCGCAGGTGGCCCGCGAACGCGCTGACCAGATCAAGCAGGCGATTGGCCGTGTGCCCCTTGGTCATGATGTCGGCGGCAAAGATGAACATGGGCACTGCGGCGAGCACCCACTGCTCCACGCCGGAGAACATCCAGCTGATGCCCTGGCCCATGCCGAAGAAGCTCATCCCGGTGAACATCATGAACAGGGTGGCTGCCAGCAGCGGCACCATCATGGGGAAGCCGAGCAGCAGCAGCACGATCATGAGAGTGATCATCCAGGTCAGCATGCTGGGGCTCCTCCGGGGTTGTGGGCAGCGCTGGCGGCCCCGGCTCGATGGCGCGTCCGATCAACGCCGCCCATCGTCGAACTCCTCCGCTTCGCCCGGCGCTGACGCTTCGTCCGGAACGGCGTCGTAACCCTCGAGCTCGGTGAACGAGCGGTACAGATCCGGACTGGTAAGATTCCGATAGGCGGTGAGCCAGTACTGGATCCCCGCCAGGGTGAAGCCGATGGGCATGGAGATGTAGACCAGCCACAGCGGGATCTGCAGGGCGGATGTGCTGCGTTCCCGGTCATAGGTGGTCTGTACGTAGCCCGCCGCTTCCCATGCCATGTACAGCATCAAACCGCCGGTGAGCACGCAGATCAGGACGATCAGTGCCTTGCGCGGCCAGCCGCTGAGCTGGTCGTAGAGCGCTGACATGCTGATGTGGCGGGCTCGGCGCACGGCGTAACTCACGCCCACGAAGGTGATCAGAACCAGTAGCAGTTCGGTGATCTCCGAACGGCCCGGAATGCCTTCCTCGATGATCATGCGACCGAGAACATGGGTGACCATGAGGACGGACATGACGATCACGGCACCCGCGACGATGGTGGTCTCCAGCCATTCCAGGACGCGGTCAATCCCCCGGATGGTGGCGGTGACCGCCTGCGTGGCCCGGCGTCGTGGTGTTCCGGCGGTGCTCATGCGGCGCTTCTCCGTGGCTGCCTCGAACCCGGGCTTTCATTGGACGATAACGCACGCGGTGTCGTTTGCCTACTTGGCTGCCTGTCGGGCGCCCCGCAATGGTGCATTGCACCCGGTTTGTGCGGAGCAACCGGCCGGTTGTATTCCGGCTCGACAGGGGCATCGGTTGTGTTACGGTTCCTGTAATGGCGTTATCGCGGTAACGTCATGCAAATACCAAACCACAGGAGGCATCCATGCTCTGGCGCAATGGCTTGTCCGCAGTAGTAGCCTTGGGCGTCGCAGCTGCGAGTTCCCAGGCAATGGCATTCGAGGACCAGACGTGGCGGGTCGGCCTCGAGGAAATCGAGGGCAGTGTCCAGTACGAGTACGCGGCCGAGTTCGCCGAGATCATGGATGAAAAGACCGATGGCGCGGTGAGTGTCGAGCTCTACCCCTACGGTCAGCTTGGCGGGCTTACCGACATCTACGACGCCGCACAGAGTGGCTCCATCCAGCTCGCGTTCGGCTCCGGCTTTCTCGGCGGGACGGTCCCGGAGAGTCAGGTCTTCAGCCTGAACTTCGTCCTGACCGACGACGAGTGGACCAACACCCAGATCCTCAATTCCGAGGAGTTCCTCATGAGCGACGCTTTCCAGGCGGCGTTCCGGGATCGCGGTCTGCATCCGATCTCCGTGGTCCCCGAGGGCTGGCAGGTGTGGTCCGCCAACAAGACCATCCGCACGCCGGAGGACATGGACGGGCTGGCGATCCGCACCATGGATAACCGGCTGCTGCGCGAGACCTACAAGGCGTACGGGGCGGACCCGTTGACCGTGGAGTACGGCGAGCTGTACTCGGCGCTCCAGCTCGGCCAGGCCGAGGCCAACATCCAGCCGGTGTTCGCGCACGAGGAGATGGCGTTCTACGAGGTCCAGGACTACCTCATCTTCGCCAAGCACGCGCAGTTCATCGCCACCTTCATGGGCAACAAGGACTGGTGGGACGGCCTGTCCGACGACATGAAGGGTGTGGTGCATGAAGCCCGGCAGGAGCTCGTCGAGTACATCCACGACAAGCAGCAGGAGCTCAACACCGAGCGCCTGGATACCATCACCGAGAACAGCGACACCGAAGTCATCCGGCTGAGCCAGGAAGAGCGCCAGGCCTTCGCGGAGCGGGCCGAGCCGGTGCGCGATGTGTTCGTGGAGATGACCGGTGACCGCGGTGAGCAGATTCTCGAGAACCTGCTGAACCTGGTGGAAGAGCACCGCGAAGACGACGAGTAACGCCCAAGCCGGTCGGGTTTGACGGCCCGCGCCCCGGAAGGGGTGCGGGCCGTTTTGATAACGGACTCGCTACGGTTGGGGCGGGGTTTGTTGGCTAGACCCGGATGCGTGCCGCCAGGGCGGGGTTCTCCCGCAGGGCGGCGAGATCATCGTCGTCGGGCGTTTGCGGCCGGTCGCGGTTGCGGTCGACTACGCAGAGAAAACCCAGGGGCTCGTCGCCCGTGGCATGGAACTGGTGCCATTCATGTGAGGCGACGTAGACGCAGTCCTGGGCGCTGACGGTCTCCACCCGGTCGTGGAGGACCACCTCGCCGCTGCCACGCAGGATGACCACGGCGTGCGGGTGCTCGTGGCGCTCCAGCGACGAGTAGCCACCGGGCTGGATCTCGAAATAGCGGGTGACGAAGTTCAAGCGCCCCTCGTCTTCTCCCTCGCCGAGCAGCGTCTGCCGGTGGATGGCGCGAAAGCCCGTGCCCTCGGTCTTGTACTCCAGGGTCGGGACGTCCCAGCGGTACTGCCGTGCGTGTACGATCTTGCCCATGGCTGTCGCCTCAAAAGCCTTTGTCATAGCCTGCGGCTGCCGCCCCGCACGGACCCGAGCGTCCGATGGCGTGCAGCAGCTCCCGCGTTGCCGCGGTCACGTCGCCCTGCTGGTACAGGCTGCCGCCGATCAACAGTATCGTATCGGCGCCGTAATCGGCGACCCAGTCCGGTGCCCGCGCCGCATCGACGCCGCCACCCGGCGTCGGCGCGCAGGCACGCAGATCCCCCATTGGCCGGCGCAGGTGGTGGTTGATGGCGTGGCAGGTGGTGCTGCTGAAGCCGAAGCGACCGCCCTGGTTGGGATAGATACTGGCGTCCGCCCCGGCGAGGCGGAACAGGTCGCCCAGTATGAGCTCGGGCGCGATACCGTGTTCGGGTCGGAAGTAACTGCCCGTCAGGGCCGGGTGCGCCATGAGCGCCAGCGAGTGATTCGCGCGCGCCCACCGCAAGGCATCCAGTCCCGTGATCCAGGGGCAGATGAGGACGCCGCGGCAGCCGGCTGCCGCGGCCATGTCCAGGCGTTCGGCAAGAACCGGTCCCGGCGCCGTCACGTTGGGAAAATACAGGCTGCTGCCGCCGGTGGCGGCGTTTGCCCGCTGCACCGCGTCCTGGCAAGCCGCCAGGCGCTCCCGGAAGGGGGCCCAGTGTTGGTCGGCAATCCCGTGATCGTCCTTGATGATGTCCATGCCGCCCAGCGCAAAGCGGTAAGCCCGTTGCGCCAGGGCGCCGGCGTCCAGACCCACCGGTTTGAGGGCGGTACACAGGAGTGACTGGCCGGCGGCTACGCCGGTGAGTTCGCGCAGGCCCGCTAGGCCGTAGGCGGGACCCTTGAATGTCTCCAGCAGGCTCTGTGGCCAGCGGATGTCGGTAATCCGCATGCCGTCCTGGAGCGAGATATTGCCGAATAGGGTATTGAGCAGCTGTGTGAGTTCGTTGCCGATCAGGTCCGGGTTGAAGCTCAATGTTGCGTGGTGGCGTCCGTTGTCGGCTGCATCCAGACGCTCCATCCGGGCGACCACGGCGTCGGCGAGATCCGCGGGCACGCACTCCGGGGGTAGTTCCACGGTTTGCTCGAACGCTATTGCCCGGAGCTTCGCGGCCGGGTCCTCGCCGGGTCCGCAGGTCAGCACAAAGTCGATTTCCAGGCGCTCAGCCATGGGCAGCCTCCCGGTCCGCGGGGCGTGGTGGTGACCGGCGGCCGCCACGGGTCGTCAGTATACCGGCCGTGATCCACCGGAACATGCCGAGGAAGGTTGCCATGTCCAGGTACTCGCCCCAGAAAAGCCAGCCAAGAAGGGCGCCGAAGACCACCGAGACGTACGTAAACGGACCCAGTTGGCCGGCCGGCGCCAGGGCGTAGGCACGCGTGAGCAGAAGCTGCGCTGCCGTGGCACTGGCACCCATGGCCAGCAGCCAGGCCAGTGTCTCCGGCGCCGGTGTCTCCCAGCTCCACAACAGGGGAACGGCGGAGATCAGCGTCGCCAGAGTCCCGAACCAGAAAACAATGCGCGTTGCCGGCTCCGTGCGGCTCATGCGCCGAATGGTGACCTTGGCCAGGCCGGCGAGCAGGGCGCCGGCAAGACCCACGAAGGCAACGGCCTGGAGTCCGCCGCTGCCCGGCTGAAGGATGAACGCGACCCCGACGAAGCCCAAGCCAATGGCCACGCGCGCCGTTGTCGGTATGCCTTCACCCAGCCACATCAGTGCGACCAGCGGGATGAAAAACGGCGCCGTGAGCTTGAACAGCAGCGCCTCGGCCAGGGCCATGTGGCCGATGGTGTAGAAAAAGCAATACATGGCGCTGACGCCGGCTGTGGCCCGTAGCAGATGCAGGTGCGGCACGCGCGTTGCCAGGCTACCGAGGCCCTGGCGCGCGACCAGCGGCAGCAGGACCAGCAGGCCGAAGAAGTTGCGGAAAAACACCAGCATGGCTTCCGGCGTGCTGGCGGACAGGACCTTGATGACCGCGCTCATGCCGGCGAGAAGAAACTCGGAGACCACGATGAAAAGGGCTCCGAGCAGAATGTTCTGCCGCATGCCTTGTGTCTCCCGTGAGCCGGCGGCTTACCCCAGGCGCTGTGCCGTCGCGACGGTATTGCCGCCGGCACTGCGCGCGAGCTCCACGGCACTGTCCGCCGCCGGCAGGATTTCGTCGGTTTTGACCGCGAGTTCCGGGAATGCGGCGACGCCGACGGAGGCGGTGATCATGCCGTCCGGGCCCAGGAATGTCGGCTGCAGCTCCGCAATCAGACCGCGCAGCTCCTCGGCCCGCGCCCGTGTGGCATGAAGGTCCGCGTCCGGCAGGATGACGGCGAAGCTGTCATCGGCGAGGCGACACGCAATGTCCGAGCCCCGGAACGCCGACTGCAGCAAACCGGCGACGGTGCGCAGGACCCGGTCCCCGGTGGTGCGCCCGTGGCGCTGGTTAATGGCGCTCAGGTTGTCGATGTCCAGCTGGATAATGCCAAGGGGGGTGTCCTGCCGTTGGCACCGATGCACCTCCCGGATCAGCGTTTCCTCCAGGTAGTGGCGGCTGAACAAACCCGTCACGGTCTCGCGGGTGCCCGAGCCGTGGGCACGGGCCTGCATGTGGACGGCGGCCAGAGCCACTCCGGCGGTCCGGACCAGGACCCCGAGCAACTCCTCGGCGCCGGTCTCCCCCGGGGCACGCTGGCCCAGCCAAAGGCGGCATTCACCGAAGGTGAGTCCGGCGCCTTCCAGGGGCGCCTGGTAGTCCGGGGCGCTGTCGCCGCGGCTGATACGCTCCAGCGCCTCCGGCATGCCGGGCGGGCGGCCGCTGCCTTCCACCCAGGAGCTCACACCCTGCCAGAAAGCGCTGAGCTGCGGTGCGCCGCCGGTCTCCGAGCGCAGGAGCACAACACCGCCGGCGGCGGGTTCCAGACGGGCCCCGGCCCGCGCGAGTGCCGCGAGGATGCCGCGTGTGCTCGTGGCCTGCGTGATCGCCGCCACCGCCTCCCCGAGGTGTCGCTCGTGATGCCCGCCACCGCCGTTTAGTGCACCGCGGGCGGCGGCCAGGGTGCGCGCGGCGCGGTCCTGGAGCTCGGCGGCGTCGCGCAGCAGGGTCGCCGGGTCCTGTTCCTGTCCGGTTTCACTCGTCAACGGAGGGCCTCCCGTGGTTGTAGCGCGTGCGCCGCGCGGCCATGCGAACGGAGCCGGCGTATCGCAGGGCCATAATGGGGGATCCGATCAGCGCCACGGCAATCACAACGAAGGCGAGCAACACGGCCCAGTCGGGCAGCACGGGCCAGATCCACCGGGCGAAGCCGTACAGCAGTGCCACGTAGACGGCAACCGTGGCCAGCGCCGCGGCAATGGCGCCGAGCACGCGCATGGGCCGGTCGCCTAGCAAGGGTTCGCCGCCAGTAACTGTTCCAGGCGTTGCCGGATGGCCCCGAGAAACGGCCACGCCACCAGGGACTGCGCGAAACGCATGGTGGAGTTGCAGGCCGCGTCGGTGAGGCGGTGGCGCGTCGGGTCATCCGTAATGCCAGTGAATGCCATGATCGCCTGCTCTAGGTGCTGCAGGGTGTCCTGGGGCACGATACCGTCGAGATGGGTCACATTGACCGCACGACCCCAGTAGTTGCTGGGCACCGCTGCCAGCATGAACGGCTGTGCCTGGGCATCGAGGATGCCGTTGAGGTTCACCGGCAAGTACAGCGGCGGCAAGGGCCGGGCCCCCGGCGTCAGGATTACTTCCATATGATAACAATTGGCCGGCAGGTCGCCGTAGTACTGATGCCGCGCCAGTTGCGCGAGTTGGCTGGCGTGGATCTTGACGACCACGTCCGCGCTGGTCTTCTGAAAGTCGATCCACTGCTTGTACGCCGCCTCCCGGCGATGGATCTCGGCCTCGAGTTCGGCCGGGTCATGGCCCCGGTAGGAGACGTCGCGTTCGAACTTCCAGTGCCATTTGACGTCCCGGTCCGTGTCCACGTAAAGGCTGAAATCCAGCCACGGGAGCAGATCGTCATACAGGGCATGCAGCCCTTCGACGATCATCAAAGGCGCGGGCTGGACGATCTCCGGGGCGTCGAAACAACCGGTGTGGTGATCGTAGATCGGCACTTCCACCGGGCGCCCGGCGCGTAGCGCGCGCAGGTGTTCGGCCACCAGATCCAGGTGGTTGTTCGCCGGGTCCAGGGGGAGTCGGCCGGTGCGGCGTCGCTGGGCGCGATCCTCACAATGGTAGCCATCCAGCGACAGTGTGCTCACCAGGTCGTCACCGAGCAGGCGCCGAATGCCGTGGCTGTACGTGGTCTTGCCGCTACCACTGTCTCCGGCAACACCGAGGACAAGGGGGCGGTGCCGGCCGGCGAGCAGGCTGCGCAGTGACACGGTTTCCTGGTGGTTCGGGGTTCCGGTGCCGGCCATGGTTACGCCCTGTTCGCTCGTGTCCTGTGCCAGAGATTCGTCGGATTGCTGCGCCCCAAGGGAGGCTCTGCCGCCTCGCCAGCGCCGCTGGCGCTTCCTTTTGTGCTGTCACTGCGCCTTCACCGACCCCCATGCTCTGACGACGCGGCAGAGCCTCATTCATCGTACGAATTTCTGGGACAGGACAATCGTCGCGCGGCGGGTGACATTGCCCCTTGCCTTGCTTACCGTTGCGAGTATCCCTGACGCGACGGTAATCGAGGATCCGCATGACGACGACAACCACCGATCTGTGTGACGCACACGCCGATGCCCTGAGCATCGCCACACCCATGTTTCAGGATTATGGTGGACAGCGTAGCTTCCACGGTCCCGTGAGTACGGTCAAGGTCTTCGAGGACAACTCCCTGGTCCGCGCCGCACTGGAAGAAGCCGGCGACGGCCGCGTGCTGGTCGTCGACGGAGGCGGCTCCATGCGCTGCGCCCTTCTGGGTGACAACCTCGCGGCGATCGGTCGAAGCCAGGGATGGGCCGGCGTGGTCGTCTACGGTTGTATTCGTGACTCCGCCGACATCGCCGGCATGGATTTCGGGGTCAAGGCCCTGAATACCCATCCGCTGAAAAGCGTCAAGAAGGGGGCCGGGGAACGGGATGTCTCCGTGACCTTTGCCGGCATTACCATCCGCGCCGGCTCCTACCTGTACGCCGATGAAGACGGTCTCGTGGTGGCGGGGGAACCGCTCCACGACGCCGTCGCGCCCTGACACGGTGGCCACCGGGGCCTGAAGCGGGCGCCCCATGATATCCTGATCCCGTCAGGTTCATGAGCCCGCCGTTTTTGCCCAGGGCGGGTCCAGTCCGGGTAGGGTGTTTCATGGCAGACGCAGGCGTCCGCGTGGACAAGTGGCTGTGGGCGGCGCGGTTTTTCAAGACCCGTCGCCTGGCGACGGAGGCCATCCAGGGCGGCAAGGTCATGCTCAACGACGGCCGCGCGAAGCCGGCCAAGACCGTGCGCCCCGGTGACGAGCTGCGCATCCGCAAGGATGCCTACGAATTCCACGTGATCGTCGACGACGTTGCGGAGCAGCGGGGACCGGCCCGGGTGGCCGAGTCCCTGTATACCGAGACCCCTGAGAGTATTGAACGCCGGGAGCGCACCCGCGAGCAGATTCGTGCCCAGAACGCGGCGTTCCCGCAGCCCAAGCAGCGCCCGGACAAACACGACCGTAAACACCTGGCCCGGTTCAAGCGCGGTCAGTGACGCGCGTGTTCCGAGTATCGGAGGCCGACCATGAGCAATTGGTACGCCCTGCAGTGCAAGGCCCGCGAGGATGAGCGCGCCGAATGGCACCTGCAGAACCAGGGTTTTACCGTCCTGCGGCCACTCGTGCAGGAACGCCGGCGCC
>JAWOFB010000348.1:0-5013 GCA_046482445.1 Ectothiorhodospiraceae bacterium
GTCAGGACGGTCCGCTCGATGCTGTCCTGCCGGAGGGCATGGCCCGTCAGGCCGAGCGGACCGTCCTGACGCCCCTCGGGATCGGGATCCAGTGCCATGGGGTCTCTCCTCGCACGCCGGCCGACGGACGGCAGCATACCGGAACGGCCGGCGCGGCGGCACGGCATCCCGACGCAGTGCCGGCCCGACGCCCTGCTATCATGGCGTAGGCCGTCGACCATGGGCGGCGCCATCACGAGGACCGCCATGCACCGTTACCTCCCACCGCCCGTCGTCATGCTCGCCGCGGCCGGCCTCATGGCCCTGGTCGCGTGGCTCACGCCGGCCCTGGCGTTAACGATGACCGACCAGACCCGGGCGGCCGTGCTCGTCGCCGCCCTGGGCGTCGGCATCCTGGTCTGGGCAGCGGTCACGCTGACGCGCGCCGGCACCACGGTGAACCCGACGCGACCCGAGAGCAGCACGCAACTGGTCACCCACGGCCTGTTTGCCGAAAGCCGGAACCCGGTCTACCTGGCGGACAGCCTGTTCCTGGTCGCGTGGGCGGTCTACCTGGGGCATCCCCTGGCAGTGCTGCTCATTCCCGTGTTCATGGCTGTCATCCAGCGCTGGCAGATCGTCCCGGAGGAGCGCGCCTTGGAAGAACGCTTCGGTCCCGCATTCCGCAGTTACCGGGACCGCGTGCCGCGCTGGTTGTGACGCGGCCGTCAGTCAGGCGGCGCAATTGCGCCGCCGGCGCGCCCGTCGCCGGGCGAAGACCCGGTAGGCGCCTTCCAGCGGCCAGACCAGGCCGGTCCACTGGCACAGCCGCCCGAACCAGCGCCAGCCCGGCAGCTCCCGCCACATGCGAACAAAGCCGTGGGCACCGGTAACGATCCGGCCGTCCGGCGCGATCACGTGGAAACGGGCCATGGCGTGGCCATGGTCAATGCCGGTCCCGGCCAGGCAGTCGGGATCACGGGCGATGTCCCGCCAGGCGACCCGATCGGCGGTGTCTAACCGGCGGTAGTGAGCGATTTCGCGGCTGCAAAGCGGGCAACTGCCGTCGAACAGGACAATGGGCCGGCCACCGGCAGCGGCGACGAGGCCACCTAGACCGTGTGCTGTCATCGCGTGATGCTCCCGTCATGCTTCCACCGCGGAGTAGACATCACCCGGGCGACCGGGTTCCGACCAAATAAAACGGCGGGCCGCAGCCCGCCGTTTTGCCCTTGCCGTAAAGGCGCCTCTCAGTAGGCGTAATCCCGACCCGCGGCATGGGCCCGCTCACGCGAACTCATGTTCACCGACGGCCGGAACGGCATCTGCACCACCTCGGCCCACTCGGGGTGGCCCGGGTAATTCAGATACTCATCGGGCAGCCAGGCGCGCAGCTCGGTGCCCAGGGCCGCCTTCTCCACCGGGACGTAGGCCATGGCGATATTCACCTCCAGCTCCGGCGAATACCACGGCGAGGTAATCCAGCCGATGGGATCATCGCTGGTGGCATCGCTGATCAGCCAGAAGTCCGGGGCATGGTCCTCGATGGGCTTGCCGCCGATCTTCAGCCCCACCAGGGTGTTGCGGAACGGGAACCGGCCGGCACTGATCTGCGCCCGGGTCTCCTCGAGCACCTGCTTGCCGATGTAATCGGCCGACTTGGACTTGGGCACCATGTGGCCGAGGTAGCATTGAAACGGGTTGGTCTCGTGGTCCAGGTCCTGACCATACGACAGGATGCCCGCGGCGATCCGCCTGTGGTGAGCGGGCGCGATGACCATGAGATTGTGCCGCTCGCCGGCCTCGCGAATGGTGTTCCAGACATGCTCGGCGTTGACGGTGGAATTGTAGGCGTAGACCTCGTAACCCTTCTCGCCACTGAAGCCGGTCTGGGAGATCAGGCAGTCCACGCCACCCACCTGGGCCTGCATGAGCCCGTAGTACGGCACCTCGTGGATGCCCTCGCCCACCAGGTCTTCCATGAGCGCCTCGGACTTCGGCCCCTGGATCTGCAGCGGCGAAACGTCGATCTCCTCGATGGTGACGTCGTAACGGGCCATGACGTTAACGCCCTGGAACCACAGCATCAGGTCCGAGTCACTGATGGTGAACCAGAACTCGTCCTGGGACAGGCGCAGCATGACCGGGTCGTTGAGCACCTTGCCCTGCTCGTTGCAGAGGATGACGTAGCGCCCCTTCATGGCCGGCACGCGAGTGATATCCCGGGTGCAGACGAAGTTGCAGAAGGCCTCGGCGTCCGGACCCTTGACGCGGATGGGCCGCTCCACCGCGACGTTCCACAGCGTCACGTCGTTCACCAGCGCCCGGTACTCCACCATGGCGCCGCCATCCTCGGGGCGGACGTAACCGCGCGGATGGTACATGCGGTTGTAGACCGTCGCCCGCCAGCACCCTGCCTCGCAGGACAGGTGCCAGTAGGGGGACTTGCGGACGCGATTGGAGATGAGCAGCTCAATCTTCGGATCGCCGGTCTGGCGGAGATTGAACGGCACGATCCGATCGCTTTGGTCCACCGTTTGCTGATAGTTCAGGTTGTTGCCGGCCATGACTGGTCACCTCCCGCTGCTGTTGCTCGGACCCGCCGTCGATTGCTGTGGCGCACCCTGATCGGCCGCCACTGGAGATCATGCTAGGCGGCTAACGGGCCCGGCACGGGCCCCGCTGCGACGCCGCCTTTGGCGGCGGCGACGGCTGCAGCCCAATAGGCGCGGACTGATAGACTGCCCGCTCCGCGGACGCCCACCGGACCGGAACGCTCAACAGTAGCGGGAGACGGCATGAAGATCGGCATCATCGGCAGCGGGCGCGTGGGCTCCCAGCTCGCGTTCACCCTGGTCCACGGCGGCATTGGCGACGAACTCGTGCTCTACAACCGCAGCACCGCCCGGGCCCAGGGCGAGGCCCTGGACCTGGAGCATGCCCTGGCGTTTACCCAGCGACGCATGGAAATCAGCGCCGGGCCACCGGAGGCCTTCGTGGACGCCGATATCCTGGTGCTGTGCGCCTCCCGCCCGTTGCCCGCGGGGGCGACCGACCGGCGGTTGCTGGGTCCCGAGAACGTGGCGCTGTGCGGTGAGCTGCTCCCGCAATTCGCCGCCGTGGCGCCGGATGCCTGCCTGGTGGTCGTCTCCAACCCGGTGGACGTGCTGACCTACTACGCCGTAGAGCAGACCGGCTTCCCAGCCGAGCGCGTGCTTGGCTGCGGGACGCTGGTGGACTCGGCCCGGTTCCGAGCAATGATCTCCCGCGAGGTGGGCATCAATCCCTTCGACCTGCGCGCCTACGTCATGGGGGAGCACGGCCCGGCCCAGTTCCCGGTGATGACATCGGCACAAGCCGGCGGCGAGCGCCTGGAAAACACCCCGGCCCGGCAGGCGATGTTCCAGGACGTGATCAATGCGGGCTACGCCATCCTGCAGAACAAGGGCTACACCAGCCACGCGGTGGCCATGGCGGCGTCCCTGCTCATCGAAGCGATTGCCCACGACACCCGGCAGACCTTCCCGGTCAGTCAGCGCCTGGACGGGTATCTGGGTGAGCGGGACGTGGCCCTGAGCGTCCCGTCCGTGGTGGGACGCAACGGCGTGCAGCGCCAGCTCCAGCCGGCCATGGACGACCACGAGCGCCAGTTGCTGCGTCAGGCCGGCGACGCCGTGCGCGAAGCCATTCAGTTCGCGGCCGAAGGGCGCCACCGATGACCCGGCACAAGCGCCCGGAGCCGCCCGACCCGACCGCCTGCTGCCAGGGCGGCTGCGTGCCCTGCATCTTCGACGCCTACGAGCGCCGCCTGGCCCGCTGGGAGGCAGAGCAGGCCCACACCCCACCGGATTCGGCCGAGACGGGCAAACCCTCGCCCGGAGACGTCCTGCGGCGACGCATGGGCGGCTGACCGCCGGTGTAATGGCGTGCGCGGTTAGCTTCCCTGCAGGCCGGAGAAGAACTGCCGCGTGTTCTCCGCCAACCCCTCCAGGTAATAACCACCCTCCTGGACCACCAGGATGGGCACCGACGCGGCAGCCACGGATTCCGCCAGACGCCGGAAGCCCTCGCTGGAGACAGCCACCTTGGCCTGGGGATCGTTCTTGTCGATATCGAACCCCAGGGTCACCACCAGGGCGTCCGGCTCGAATACGCGCACAGCGTCCATGGCGGTCTGCAGCCGGTCGAAGAAGGTGCTCTCCGGCGAGCCGTGGGCCATGGGCAGGTTGATGGTATAGCCGTAACCGGCGCCGGCGCCGCGCTCGTCCTCGTGGCCGCTCACCACCGGATAGAAGTTGGTGGTATCGCCATGGATGGAGATATAGAGCACGTCGTCGCGCTCGTAGAAGATCTCCTGGATCCCCTGGCCGTGGTGCATGTCCGGATCCAGGATGGCGATCCGCTCGAAGCGCTGCTTCAGGGCCTCGGTGGCGATGGCGGCGTTGTTGAGATAGCAGAACCCGCCGGCGGCATCCACCCGGGCGTGATGCCCCGGCGGGCGGCACAGGGCGTAGGCCCGGTTGTCACCGGCGAGCAGCGCATCCGCGCCGTTCAGGGCTGTTTGCGCCGACCAGTAGGCGGACTCCCAGGTCCGGTCGCCGATGGGGCAACTGCCGTCGGCCTGGTAGCGGGCGGACTCGGCGAGAATGCCGCGCAGCGGGTTGGGCGAGCGCACGAAGACATTGGACATGACCTCGTCGCCCCAGTCGTCCGGTCCGGCCGTCCAGCGGCGGTGGGCGCTCTCCAGAAAACGCAGGTAGCCCAGTTCGTGGACGCGGTTGATGGGGCGCATGCCGTGATCCACGGGCTGCTCGGCGGTGATGCCGACCTCCTTGAGGCCCTGCAGGATGTAACCCGTCCGGTCCGGGATCTCCAGGGGCGTCCGCATCTGGCCCCGGGAAAGGTAGCTGCGCGGCACGTGGCCGTCCTGCTCTGGGTGGAAGAACGCTTTCACGACGGACCCCTTCTGCTTGGCGGTGGCGGATCAAAGCGCACTCAATACCACACCAGCGCCCGAGGAAGGAACCAGGCACG
>JAWOFB010000355.1:0-4700 GCA_046482445.1 Ectothiorhodospiraceae bacterium
ACAGAAAGATCTTTCAGGCTGTCATGGTGATCTTTTTTATGCTGCTCTTTGGCTATTTCGCTGGGGCCGCCATCTGCCGCCAGGTCCGCGAACAGCTCAACCCGGCCGTGCGCGAGCAGCGCGAGGTCCTGGACGATCTCAACGAGAAGCTGGCCGAGAAGCTGTTCTGCAACCTGTCCATATTCCAGTCCATGCCGGACGTCTGGGCCATCGACCAGATCTTCCCGGTGCTGCCCCTGTCCGGCCTGGACCGGCGGCCGACCACGCGCGCCGTGCTCCAGGACCTGACCTGCGACTCCGACGGCAGCATGCACTATTACGTGGACGGCGACGGAGTGGAGAGCACCCTGCCGTTGCCGCCCTACGAGCCGGGCCGGCCGTACCGCCTGGGCATCTTCCTGGTGGGCGCCTATCAGGAGATCCTGGGGGATATGCACAACCTGTTCGGTGACACGGCTGCGATCAATGTCCACCGTGACGGCGACGGGCATCGCCTCAGCGACCCGGTCTACGGCGATGCGGTGGCGGATGTGCTGCGCTACGTGCACTTCGACCGCGAGGCGCTCCTGGCGGCGTACCGCGAGCGCGTGGCGGCGGCGGACCTGCCCGCGGACGAACGCAGCGCCTGTCTGTCGCTGCTGGAAGCGGGTTTGAGCGGCTATACATACCTGGAGGACTGACGCCCGCAAGGGTCGGTCCGGCAACCACGGGAGCAAGATATGAAGACGGGTGTTATCGGTATGGGGGCCATGGGGCGCGGCATGGCGCGCAACCTCCATCAGGCCGGCCTGCTGGCCGCAGTATGGAATCGCACCAATGAGCGCGCGGAGGCCATCGGCACGGAGCTCGGCGTCACCGTGGCGGCGGATCCGGCGGAGCTGGCCCGCGAGTGCGACGTGATTCTGACCTGCGTGTCCCGCGACGAGGACGTGCTGGCCGTCATGGAGGCGATGGCCCCCGGCCTGGCGAGCGGCAAGACGGTGGTGGACAGCTCCACCGTCGCCATGGCCACCGCCAAGAAGGCCGCCGCCCGCCTGGCCGCCTCCGGGGCCGAGTTCCTGGACGCCCCGGTCTCCGGCGGCAAGGAAGGCGCGGACAACGGCCAGCTGGTGTTCATGGTCGGCGGTGATGCCGAGCGCTTCGAGACCCTGCGACCGGTGTTCGACGCCATGGGCAAGAGCGCCACGCACATGGGGGCGGTGGGCGCCGGCCAGGCCACCAAGGCGGTCAACCAGATCATGGTCGCCGGGATCAACCAGGCGGTCACCGAGGCCCTGGCCTTCGGCGAGGCGTCGGGCCTGGACATGGACAAGGTGATCGACGTGGTCGGCGGCGGCGCGGCCGGCAACTGGTTCCTGAAGATGCGCGGGCCCACCATGGTCCGCGGCACCTTCGATCCCGGCTTCAAGCTGGGCCTCCACCACAAGGACCTGGAGATCTGCCGCGAGATGCTGGACAACATGAACGTGGCATTGCCCGTGGTGGAGATGACCGTCAAGCACTACGAGCGGCTCATGGAAGCGGGCTACAGCGACGAAGACATCTCGGCGCTGTACCGGGACAAGCGCGAACTGTTCCGCAACGGCAACAAGCGCTCGCTGTAGCGGGACAGGAAACGAGGAGACCGCAATGGCCCGAGACGGCACCACCGACGAACGCTTCGACACCTTCGAGCCGGTCAACGAGCTCGAGCGCGCCCTACTGGCCGCCCAGGACGGCGAGATGGACCAGGTGAGCTTCCTGGAGCAGCTGGCGGCCGCCCAGGTATCGATCCTGGTGGATCAGGAGTTTGCCGACACCGAGCACCCCGAGGGCGTGCGCCCGCTGGTGCTGGAAGGTCCCGAGGGCGAGAGCCTGCTGGCGGTGTTCACCGCCCCCGCCCGGGGGTACCCCATGACTGAGCAGAACCCGGACTTCGCCTTCGCCGTGGAAGTCTCCTTCCCGTGGGCGGTCCACGCTACCTGGAGCGGCATGGGCGTTGTGGTGAATCCGGGCTGGGGCGTGGGCCTGACCCTGCCGCCGGCCTCCGTGGAGCACATGAAGGGCAACGCCACGCCGGCGTCGTGAGCGGAACCGGCGCGGCGCGTCAGCCCCGCAGGCGCAGCAGGATGCTATCCAGATCTTCCTCCTGGAGGCGGCTGCGGAGGGTCTCCACCTCGTCGCGGCTGTCGAAGGGGCCGACGCGGACCCGGTGCCAGGTCTCGCCGCCGTCCACCTCGACGCTCTGGATCTTCGCCTGGACGCCGATCAGGGCGAGTTCGGCCTTGAGGCGGTCGGCGTCCTCGTGGGTGCGGAACGAGCCGGCCTGAACCATGTAGCGGGTGGCCTCGGCATCGGCGTCATCGCCGTCATCGCCGCTTCCGGTCTCCGGCGACGGGGCATCGGTCTCGGGCGTGGGCACGGCCTCGCCGATGCCGGCGCCGGGCTCCGGCCCGCCTTCGTCGTCGGCGCCTTCCTCTGGCACCACCACTTCCATCTCCGATAGCAGTTCGTAGAACTCGAAGCGTGGCTGGTTGCCGCTGCTGCTGCCGTCGCCGCTGTCGGCATCGGCGGACTTGCTGGCCGTATCGCCGCCGCTGCTACCGGTTAAACCCTGTTCGTCCTGGTGGTGCAGGTGCACCAGCAGCGCCACGAACAGGCCCGTGAGCAGGCCGCCGCCGAACATGACCCAGCGCGGGGCACCGCCATTGGCCGGTTGCTTCTTCGCGGGCTGCTTACGGCTCGCGCCGCCGCTGCGCTTGGAGGATTGCGCCATGGTGTCGGCCTACATCGCTTCCGGTGCGGAGACGCCCAGCAATTCCAGCCCGTTGCGGATGACCTGGCGCGCCGCCAGGACGAGGTTCAGCCGGGCGTCGCGCAGATCCGGGTCGTCGACCAGGAACTGGTGGGCGTTGTAATAGGTGTGCACCAGGCTCGCAAGCTCCCGCAGGTAGTGGGCAACCTGGTGCGGCTCGCGGGCCTGGGCGGCGCCGGCTACCAGCTCCGGATAGCGGCCGATGGCAGCCACCAGGTCCGTCTCGTGGCTCTCGGTGAGCCGGGTGAGGTGGCGGTCGCCGTTGTCCGGGTCGTGGCTGAGCCCCTTGTCCCGCAGTTGCCCCAGGACGCTGCAGATGCGCGCGTGGGGGTACTGGATGTAGTAGACCGGGTTGTCGTTGGACTCGGACTTGGCCAGCTCCAGGTCGAAATCCAGGTGCTGCTCCGGCTTGCGCATGACGTAGAAAAAGCGCGCGGCGTCGGTTCCCACGTCCTCGCGCAGTTCGCGCAGGGTGACGAACTGCCCGGAGCGCGTGGACATGGGCATGCGTTCGCTGCCCCGGTAGAGGATGGCGAACTGGACCAGGCGGATGTCGAGCCGCTCGGCTTCGTTGTCCAGGGCCTGCATGGCGGCCTGGACCCGCGCCACGTAGCCGTGGTGATCGGCGCCCCAGACGTCGATGCAGCGGTCGAAGCCGCGGCCGAGCTTGTTCAGGTGGTAGGCGATGTCCGAGGCGAAATAGGTGGTGACGCCGTTGTCCCGGCGCACTACCCGGTCCTTCTCGTCGCCGAAGGCGCTGGAGCGGAACCAGACAGCCCCGTCGGCGTGGTAGAGGTGGCCGGCGGCGTCCAGGCGCTCGAGCGCCTGCTCCACGGCGTTGCTGTCGGTGAGCCCACGTTCGGAAAACCACTCGTCGTAGGTAACGCCGAAGGCGGCCAGGTCCTCGCGGATGTCGCCGAGCACGTGGTCCAGGGCGTGGCGCTGGACGCGGGCGAAGGCCTCGTCGCCCAGCAGCGTCTTGGCGCGCGCCACCAGGGCGTCGATGTGGGTCTCCTTGTCGCCGTCCTGGGAGGCGTCCGGCGGCAGGTCGGCCTGGGCCTCCGCCGCCGGGTGCAGCAGGCCGTCACCCTCGCTGTCCGCCAGTTGCGCGCCGATGGCCCGGACGTAGTCACCCCGATAGGCATTGTCAGGCAGCCGCGGGGCCTCGCCGTGGTGCTCCAGGTAGCGCAGCCACACGCTCACCGCCAGGATGTCCATCTGCCGCCCGGCGTCGTTGACGTAGTACTCGCGGTGGACGCGATAGCCGGCGGTGGCCAGCAGGTTGGCCAGGGCGCCACCGAAGGCCGCGCCGCGTCCGTGGCCCACGTGCAGTGGCCCCGTGGGATTGGCGGAGACGAATTCCAGGTTGATGCGTTCACCGCCACCCTGGTCGCAGCGGCCGTAGGCCGCGCCCGCGTCCAGGGCCTGGCGGACGCCGGTGTAGGCAGCCTCGTGGGTGATGGTGAAGTTGATGAAGCCGGGGCCGGCAATGGTGGTCTCGGCGACGCCGGGGTGTGCCGGCATGGCGGCCACCAACCGCTCGGCCAGGGCGCGCGGCTGCATCCCGGCCTGCTTGGCCAGGACCATGGCCGTGTTTACGGCGAAGTCGCCGTGGCCCTTGTCGCGGGCGCGTTCCACCTTGATGGTGACCTGGGTCTCCGCCGGCAGGGTGCCATCCTGGATGAGGGCGTTGACGGCATCATTGGTCAGGCGGGCGAGCGTGTCTTTCATGGCTGGCAAACAGGCCGTGTCGTTGATGAGAAGGAGCCGCATTATCCCGGTTCCCGGCGCGGGCCACAAACGCCGTCACAGCATGTCCTGGGGGTCCACGTCCACGGACCAGCGCACGCGCCGGGCACCGGCGACCCCCGATGCCCTGGGCAGCAGGCTGCGGAGCAGGTTGTGT
>JAWOFB010000380.1:0-15360 GCA_046482445.1 Ectothiorhodospiraceae bacterium
GAAGCGCCGCACCTTGACGCCAAGGCGGCGTGCCGTCCAGAAGTGGCCGTACTCGTGAAAAGCCACCAGGATGGCAATGGCGACCAGGAAGGCCACGATACTGCCCAGCACTCCGGTCATCGGTCCATCTCCCCCAGGCGCGTCGCGATCACTTCGCCAGCCAGCCGCCGAGCAGCATGGTCCGCGGCCAGCAGCCGATCCAGGTCTTCGGCATCATCGGCCGGCATCCGTTCCAGGGTCTCGCGAATCACCGGAGCAATGCCGGAGAAGGCGAGTCTTTCGTTGAGAAAAGCGGCCACAGCTTCCTCATTCGCGGCATTCAGAACGGCGCCCGCGCAGCCTCCGGCACCCAGGGCCTCGAAGGCCAGATCCAGACACGGGAACGCCATCCGGTCCGGGGCCTCGAAATCCAGGTGCCCGACGCTCAACAGGTCCAGAGCGCCAACGCCGGATGCAAGGCGCTCCGGCCAGCCCAGGGCATGGGCCAGCGGTACGCGCATATCCGGTTGCGCCATTTGAGCCAGGGTCGACCCGTCAGTGTACGCGACCAGGGAGTGGACCAGACTCTGGGGATGGATGACCACGTCCAGCCGCTCCGGCGGCAAGCCGAAAAGCCATGCGGCCTCGATCACCTCGAGCCCCTTGTTCATCAGCGTCGCCGAGTCAACGGAGATCTTGCGTCCCATGCTCCAGTTGGGATGGGCCACCGCTTGCTCCGGCGTCACCCCGTCCAGCTGTGCCGCACTGCAGCCGCGGAACGGGCCGCCGGAGGCAGTGAGCACGACGCGCTCAACCCCGCTGGCAGCGGGCTCGCCGCGGACATAGGTTGGTGGCAGGCACTGGAAAATGGCGTTGTGTTCGCTATCCACCGGCACCAGTGTGGCGCCGCTGGCCGCCACCGCTGCCATGACCAGCGGCCCGGCGACCACGAGCGCTTCCTTGTTGGCCAGCAGGATCCGGCCTCCCTGCTCGACGGCCTTCAGGGTCGGACGCAGCCCGGCGGCGCCGACGATCGCGGCAACCGTCACATCGGCGCCACTGGCCGCGGCGCTCAGCAACCCGGCTTCGCCCACCATGACAGTGGTCTGAGGCGCTGCCGATGCCAGGGCTGCGTCCAGTTCCCGGGCGGCCGCGTCATCGGCGACCACCGCCAGATCGGGATGCCACTGCCGGCACTGCTCCGCCAGAAGCGCCACATTGCGGTGTCCTGTCAGGGCAGTCACGCGGTACCGCTCGGGATGTCGCGCCAACACGTCCAGGGTGTTCGTACCAATGGAGCCAGTCGCGCCCAGAACGGCAACCGTGGTCCGGCCTACAGCCATAGCACCCCCGCCGCAAAAACCGGCAGCGCTGCCGTGACGCTATCGATGCGATCCAGGACACCACCATGACCGGGAAGAAGCGTACCGCTATCCTTCGCCCCGCAACGGCGCTTGATCATGCTCTCGAGCAGGTCACCGGCCGCGGAGCCTGCCACCGTCACAAGGATCAGGACCGCAAGTGCCGCGCCACCGGGAAGAGCGGCGGGAAACCCCAGTGCCGCGGCGATGCCGATGACCAGTGCGACTGCGGCCCCACCAGCCAGGCCTTCCAGGGTTTTCCCCGGACTGATCCTCGGCGCCAGCCGCCTGCGTCCGAAGCGCCGTCCGGCAAAATAGGCGCCGGTGTCCGCGGCCCAGGTCAGCAGGAGAACCGTGAGCACCAGCCAGGGGCCTTCGGGCCTGGCATGCAACCAGACCGCGGCGAACCAAGCCGGCACGAGGACTGCGGCACCCAATAGCATCCCTGTCGACCCACTGACGGCGGTATCCCCACCGCGTCCCCGCTGAAAGCGAGCGAGCCAGAGGCCGAGAGCCAACCAAAGGACCAGGCCAAGCGTCACGACAACACTGGCCGCGCTGGGCACCGCCACCAGGAAACCGCTTGCCAGGGCGGTAGCCGTCATCGCGGCAACGTACAGCGCCTGGCGTGTCGCGCCGGAAGACCCGATCAGGCCGCTCCACTCCCAGGCGCCCAGGGCGACCACCACGAGCATGACAGCGCCAAAGTACAGCGTGGGCAGCCCGAACACCGCGGCCAGCACCAACGGCAGCAGCACGGCAGCCGTCAGCACCCGCCGTTTAAGCACGGCTGAAACGCTCCACCTGCTCCGCCGTTCGTCCGAACCGCCGCTGACGTCCGCGGTAGAAGTCCACGGCGGCGCGCAGGTCCTCGCCGCCGAAGTCGGGCCAGAGGGTGTCGACGAAGCACAACTCGGTATACGCCAGGTGCCACAAGAGGAAATTGCTGACCCGCTTCTCGCCCCCCGTCCGGATCAGCAGGTCCGGATCCGGCAGGTCACGCAGGCCCATATGGTCAGCGAGGGTTGCGGCATCCACTTCTTCCGGGTCCATCTCCCCGTCCCGGGCGCGACGCGCAATGGTTTGGCATGCCTGCACCATATCCCAGCGGCCGCCGTAACTCGCCGCGATCACCAGGGTCATGCCGGTATTGTCGGCGGTCAGCTCTTCCGCTGCCGCGATCTGCTCACGCAGCTGCTTGCCCAGACGCTCCCGTTGCCCCATGACGCGAATGCGGACGTTGTTCTCGTGCAGCCGGCTGGACTCTTTCTCGAGGGTGCGCACGAACAGCTCCATGAGCACCGAGATCTCTTCGCTGGGACGGCTCCAGTTCTCGCTACTGAACGCGAACAGCGTGAGCGCCTCGACGCCCATGTTACCGGCGGTCTCGACCGCGCGGCGCACTGCCTCCGCGCCGGCCCGGTGACCAGCCTGCCGGGGCATGAGCCGCTTGCGCGCCCACCGGCCATTGCCGTCCATGACAATCGCGATGTGCCGTGGCACGCCTCCGGTCTCGTGATCCGGTTCGTGATTCGTCATTGTTTGCTGCCAGTCACTTGGCGACTCCCGTTGCGCGGGTCGGCCCGACGGATCCCCTGCGGCGGCGCGGTCGGGCCCCAGGCGGTGCGGGCAACAACCGCGCCCGAACCCGAGAATCCGCGAAAACGGCCCTAGCAGGATGCTGAAACAGGGTCGTCCTGCCCTTGTCAGCGCGCGCCGCGTACCGTCCATGCCGGTACGCGGCTTGGTCGCATCAAGCCCTTACGTGCTCGATGCGCGGCCGAACCTCCCTGTCCGGCGCTAGCAGGCTGCCTGTCAGCAGCCTGCTAGACGGCCATCAGATCCTGCTCCTTTTGCTCCAGCAGCTTGTCCACCTGGGCGACATACTGGTCGGTCAGTTTCTGGACGCGTTCCTCGCCCTTTTTCTGCTCGTCCTCGGTGATGCTCTTGTCCTTGACGCCGTTCTTGAGTTCCTGATTGGCATCCCGGCGCACGTTGCGAATGGCAACGCGGGCCTGCTCGGCCTCATTGCGTACCACGCGGACCAGCTCTTTACGGCGTTCCTCGTTCAGCGCCGGCATGGGCACCCGTACGACGTCACCCTGGGAAGCCGGATTGAGCCCGAGGTCGGACTGCATGATGGCCTTCTCGATCTTCGGGGCCATACCCTTCTCGTAGGGGGTCACCAGCAGCGTGCGGGCATCGCCGGTTGTGACGTTGGCCACCTGGTTAATCGGCACCTCCATGCCGTAGTACTCGACCGTGACGTGGTCGAGCAGGCTTGAGTGGGCGCGACCGGTGCGGATTTTCACCAGCTCCGTTTTCAGCGTCTCCACGGACTTGCCCATGCGCTCGGCGGCATCTTGTTCGATCTCGTCAATCACCTCGCTCACCCCTTTTCGACTAGCGTTCCCACGTCCGCGCCCGTAACGAGTTCCATGAGCGCACCCGGGCGCGTCATGTCGAACACCTGAATGGGCAACCCGTGCTCGCGGCACAACACGATCGCTGTGGCGTCCATGACCGAGAGTTTGCGTTCCAGTACATCATCGTAGGTCAGGCGTCGGTACCGCTCGGCATGATCATCGTGGACCGGGTCGGCGGAGTATACGCCGTCTACCTTGGTGGCTTTGAGCATGACGTCGGCGTTGACCTCGATGGCGCGGAGGCTCGCCGCGGAATCCGTGGTAAAGAACGGATTCCCGGTGCCGGCGGCGAAAACGACCACGCGGCCTTTCTCCAGATGCCGCACAGCGCGGCGCCGGATGTAGTCCTCACACACCTGGTTGATCTTGATCGCAGACATGACGCGGGTGAAAACGCCGGCCTGCTCCAGCGCGTCCTGAACGGCCAAGGCATTCATCACGGTCGCCAGCATGCCCATGTGATCGGCGGTCACCCGGTCCATGCCCGCCGCGGCAAGGCCGGCGCCACGGAAGATGTTGCCGCCACCGATGACCAGGGCAAGCTCGACGCCCGCGGCTCGTACCTCACCAATTTCCCGCGCAAGGCGGCGACTCACCTCGGGGTCAATACCGTAATCGGCGTCGCCCAGTAGGCCCTCACCGCTGATCTTCAGCAGGACGCGTTGATAAACCGGCGTGCTCATGAAACCCCTCCGGCAGCGGACTCAGGAATCACGGACCTGCGCCATCACCTCTTCGGCGAAGTTACCCTCTTGCTTCTCGATGCCCTCGCCCACCTCGAAACGCGTAAAACCACGCACCGTGGCACCGGCGCTATTGAGCAGGTCAGCCACGCTCTGGTCCGGATCCTTGACGAATGGCTGGCCGAGCAAGGTGTTTTCCTGGAGGTACTTCTTGACGCGTCCTTCCAGCATCTTCTCGACGATCTCCGGCGGCTTGCCACTTTCCTCCGCCTGCGCCTTGAGGATGCTGCGCTCTTTCTCCAGCACCTCCGCTGGAATGCTGTTCTCGTCCACGGCCACCGGGTTGCTCGCCGCCACGTGCATGGCGATGTCGCGCCCGAGCTGCGCGTCGCCACCCTCGAGCTGCAGCATCACGCCAATGCGGCTGCCGTGAAGATAGTGCGCAATCACCCCGGTATCGGTGGTATACCGGTGGAACCGCCGCAGCTGGATGTTTTCACCAATGCGCGCCACGAGTTCCTTGCGCGCGGTGTGGACGTCCCGCTCACTGTCATAGGGCAGCTCCAGCAGGGCGTCCTCATCGGCCGGCTGCTGCTCCAGAATGATCTGCGCAATGGCGTTGGCGAAGCCCGTGAAGTCATCGCCACCAGAGACGAAGTCCGTCTCGCTGTTCATCTCCAGGATCACGCCGTGGCGCCCATCGTCACTCACGGCCGTGACGATCCGCCCCTCGGCGGCCACCCGGTCCGCCTTTTTCTCGGCCTTGGCCAGGCCCTTCTTGCGCATGGCTTCAATGGCCTGCTCGATGTCCCCGTCGGCCTCCACCAGCGCTTTCTTGCACTCCATCATCCCCGAGCCCGTGCGCTCGCGGAGTTCTTTCACCTGTTCTGCTGAAATCGCCATCTTGAATACCCTCTACCGCCTGTTCCGCGCGGCCGCGGGCTTGCCGCCCGCGACCCACGCCTTGCATCTGAACCGTTACGCCTGGTCACCGTCGCCAGCGGGCTCCGCGGCGGGCGCCTCTTCACGCACTTCCACGAAATCGTCGCTGTCCTGGGCACCGGGCTTCACCGAGGACGCCTTGGCGTCCTGGATGGCATCGGCCGCACCGCGGGTATAGAGCTGGATGGCGCGGATGGCGTCATCGTTACCCGGGATAACGTAATCGACCCCCTGGAGCGGGCTGTTGGTATCCACGACACCGATCACCGGGATGTTGAGCTTGCGCGCCTCTTTAATGGCGATGTTCTCGAAGCCCACATCGATGACGAACATGGCGTCCGGAAGCCGCTCCATATCCTTGATCCCGGAAAGGGAGCGCTCGAGCTTTTCTTTCTCGCGGGTCAGCTCCAGGGCCTCCTTCTTGACCAGCTTGCGCAGGGTGCCGTCCTCTTCCTGCTGCTCCAGGTCCTTGAGACGCCGGATCGACTGCTTGACGGTGCGGAAATTGGTCAACATGCCGCCCAACCAGCGATGGTCGACATAGGGCATGTTGCAGCGCTTTGCCTCGGCCCGCACGGCCTCGCGCGCCGCCCGCTTGGTCCCAACGAACAGGATCTTACCGCCGTTCGCTGCCAGCTTGCCCATGAAGTTCAGGGCATCCTTGTACAGCGGTAGGGTCTTCTCGAGGTTGATGATGTGGATCTTGTTGCGTTCGCCGAAGATGTACGGAGCCATCTTCGGATTCCAGAAGCGCCGCTGGTGCCCGAAGTGCACGCCCGCTTCCAGCATCTCGCGCATGGAGACGTCGGCCATGATGCGTTCTCCTCTGGGTTTACGCCTCCCCGGGACACGGCCAGGAACCCTTGGTGGGCAACCCCGCTGACCGATTATCGACCCGGGTGTGAAGTTAACCGCTCATTGAGCGGTGTTGCTGAATGGCTCCCGGCATTTGCCTGCGAAGCGCGCGCTTTATACCATAAACCGCTTGAGTGCGGCAATTTCGCGCCGCGACCAGACCGCCGCCAGCGCGCGCACAAACAGGCGCCCTGGTCCAGCCGGAGAGTTCCCAGACCCCATGCCCGCGACGATCAAAACGGCCGAGGAAATCACCAAAATGCGCGCCGCCGGCAAACTCGCGGCGGACACCCTGAGCCTGCTCGAGGAGCATGTTGCACCGGGGGTGACCACCGAAGAACTGGACCGGATCGCTCACCAGTTCATCGTCGAGGAAAACGGCGCCACGCCGGCGCCGCTGAACTACCGCGGTTTTCCCAAATCGGTGTGCACGTCCGTGAACCACGTGGTCTGCCACGGCATCCCGGGACCCAAGAAACTGAAAAAGGGCGATATCCTCAACATCGACGTGACCGTCATCAAGGACGGCTATCATGGTGATACCAGTCGCATGTACTTCGTCGGTGCACCGACGATCAAGGGCCAGCGGCTCAGCGACACCGCTCACCAGGCCATGTGGGAAGGCATTCGCGCGGTTCGCCCCGGCGCGCGCCTCGGCGATATCGGCGCGGCCATCCAGCAGTACGCCGAGGCCCATGACTACTCCGTGGTGCGCGAGTATTGCGGCCACGGGATCGGCGCGGAGTTCCACGAGGATCCACAGGTTCTGCACTATGGAACCCCGGGTACCGGCATGCCGCTGGAAGCGGGCATGACGTTTACCATCGAGCCCATGATCAATGCCGGGCGCAAGGAAACCCGTGTCCTGCGCGACGAATGGACCGTCGTCACCCGGGACCGCAGCCCGTCGGCGCAATGGGAGCACACCATCCTGGTCACACCCGACGGCCACGAGGTCCTGACGCTGCGTCACGACGAAATCATCCCGGACTAAGGCGAATTCATGTCGACCGTCAGCGCCTACCCCACCGAGGCCGATGCCGTCCTGTTCGATGCCGAGGACATGGAGGCGCGCCTCGCCGCGGGTGAGCCGGCCATCCAGGTCTTCCGCGACGCGCGCGAGCACGGTGACGCCATCCTCAAGGGGCGTTTCCGCGAGGGCGCGCCGGCGCGCGTTCTGGTTCCGCTGCGCGCCTGGCTGGTGGACGAACTGCTGCAGCGGGCGTGGGACCGGATCATCGGCCCGGACCTTGGCGGTATCGCCCTGGTTGCCGTGGGTGGTTACGGCCGCGGGGAACTCCACCCGGGCTCGGACATCGACCTGATGCTGTTGCTCGACGAGCAGGGCCTGGACGGACGCGACGGCGCCATTGAGGCGTTCATCACATTTCTCTGGGACATCGGTCTGGAAGTGGGCCACAGCGTGCGCACGGTTGCCGACTGCATCGCCGAGTCGGAAAACGACATCACGGTCACCACCAACATCATGGAGGCGCGGCTGCTGCGCGGGCCACGGGTGCTGTTCGACGCCATGCGCGAGGCCACCGGCCCGCACCAGGTCTGGCCCAGCCGCGACTTCTTCGAAGCCAAGTGGGCCGAGCAGACCGCTCGCCATGCCAAGTACCACGACACCGCCTACAACCTGGAGCCCAATATCAAGGAGGCTCCCGGCGGATTGCGGGACATCCACATGGTGGGCTGGGTGGCCAAGCGCCATTTCGGCGCGGAAAACCTCTACGAGCTGGTGCAGCAGGGGTTTCTCACCGAACAGGAACACGAGGAACTGGTCGCCGGCCAGTCACTGCTCTGGGATATCCGGTTCGCCCTCCACGCCCTGGCCGGACGCCGCGAGGACCGTTTGCTGTTCGATCACCAGACGAGCCTGGCGCGGCAGTTCGGGTATACCGACCAGGAACACACCCTGGGCGTGGAAGCGTTCATGCAACGCTATTTCCGTACGGTGATGGAGCTCAGCCGGCTCAACGAAATGCTGCTGCAGCTCTACCAGGAGGTGATCCGCTACGCCGAGGACCGCGAACCGCCGCAGCTGATTAACAAGCGCTTCCAGTCCCGCAAGGGGTTCCTGGAAGTGACTCATGCCAACGTCTTCCGGCGCTACCCGTTCGCCCTCCTGGAGGTTTTCCTGCTCCTGCAGCAAAACCCGGAGCTCAAGGGCGTACGGGCCTCCACCATCCGGCTGATCCGCGCCAACAGCGACCTGATCAATGAGCGCTTCCGGAATGACCTGCGCTGCCGCAGCCTCTTCCTTGAGATCATCCGCCAGCCCAGCGGCATCACCCACGAACTGCGCCGGATGCATCGTTACGGCGTGCTCGGGCGCTACATCCCCGCGTTTGAAGCGATCACCGGGCGCATGCAGTTCGACCTGTTCCACGTCTACACCGTGGACTCGCACACCCTGTTCGTGGTGCGTAATCTGCGCCGCTTTGCCATGGTGGAGCACGCCTCGGAACTGCCCTTCTGTCACACCGTCATGCAGCGCCTGCCCAAGCCGGAGCTGTTGTATCTGGCGGGCCTGTTCCACGACATCGCCAAGGGGCGGGGCGGCGATCACTCCGAACTCGGGGCTGAAGACGCGTTTGCTTTCTGCCGTCACCATGACCTGAGCCTGTACGACGCGCGCCTGGTGGCCTGGCTGGTGCGCAACCACCTGCGCATGTCCATGACCGCCCAGCGCAAGGACATCTCCGATCCGGAAGTCATCAACGAGTTCGCCGAGCGGGTGGGTGATCGCACCCGGCTGGATTACCTCTATCTGCTGACGGTAGCGGATATCCGCGCGACGAATCCGTCCATGTGGAACTCCTGGAAGGACGCGCTCCTGCTGGAGTTGTACACGCTCACCAAGCGCGCCCTGCGGCGCGGCCTGGAGCACCCCATCGACGCCGACGAGCTGGTGCGTGAGACGCAGACCCATGCACGCCAGCGGCTCAAGGCCCGCGGCCTGCACCACATGACGGTGAAATCCGTGTGGCGCCACTTCACCGATGATTACTTCCTGCGCTACTCGGCCGAGGAAATCGCCCATCACACCGAGGCGATCGCCGGCAGCCACAGCGAGGATCTGCCACTGGTTCTGGTCAACGGCCATGGCGCGCGTGGTGGCACGGAGGTGTTCGTCTACACCACCGATACCGATCACGTCTTCGCGCTCACCGTCTACGCCATGGATCAACTCAACCTCAACATCCAGGACGCGCGCATCATCAGCACGCGCAACGGCTACACCCTGGACAGCTATCTGGTCCTGGATGACGACGGCGAACCCATCGACGATCCCAAGCGCAAGGAACAGATCCGCACGGAGCTCAGGGCCACGCTGAACCAGGCGCAGCTGACCGCGCCCTCACGGCGACCGGTGCCGCGCAAGGTCAAGCACTTCAACGTCGGCACACGCATCAGTTTTCTGCCGGATCCACGCAACGAGCGCACCGTGCTGGAATTCATTACGGCGGACCGCCCCGGCCTGCTGGCGCGCATGGGCTATACGTTCGCGCGCTGCGGTGTGCGGCTGCAAAACGCCAAGATCGCCACCATCGGCGCCAAGGCCGAGGACGTGTTTTTCATTACGGATCAAAGCAACCGACCCCTGGAAGATCCGGAGCAGATCGAGGCCATTCGCAACACGCTCACCGAACTCCTGGACGAAGACACGGACCTGGCCGAGCAGGCCAGCGGTTTGTGATGAACCCCCATCTCCAGCGCCTGCAACCTTATCCGTTCCAGCGCCTCGCGAGCTTACTCGCCGACGTCGAACCGGCGCCCCTGACGCCCATCAATCTCGGCATCGGCGAGCCCCAGCACGCGCCGCCGGCGTTGATTCGCGAGGAACTGGAGCGCCAGACAGAGGGGCTTGGACGCTACGCGGCGACCGCCGGGACACCGGCCCTGCGCGGAACCATTGCCGAGTGGCTGCAACAACGCTTTGGTCTGGACCCCGGGAGCGTGGACCCCGAGCGCCATGTCCTCCCTGTCGCCGGGACCCGCGAGGCCCTGTTCGCCATTGCCCAGGCGGTGGCGGGCGGACGCCCCGGGACCTGCGTGGCCATGCCCAACCCCTGCTATCAGATCTACGAGGGCGCGGCCTTGCTGGCCGGTGCCGAACCCGTGTACCTGGCAACCCACGCGGACAACGACCACATCCCGGATCTCGACGCGGTGCCGGCGGCCACCTGGGACGCCTGCACGCTGGTCTATACCTGCTCGCCGGGCAATCCCAGCGGCCGGGTCCTACCCGCTCGCTGGCAGGAGCGCTTGCTGGAGCTGGCCGACCGCCACGATTTCGTCATTGCCGCCGACGAGTGCTACAGCGAGCTCTACCGTGACGAGGAGCAACCGCCCACGGGACTGCTCCAGGTCTGCCGGGAGACAGGGCGCAACGATTTCCGCCGCTGCCTGGTCTTCCACAGCCTGTCCAAGCGCTCCAGCGCCCCGGGCCTGCGCTCGGGTTTTGTGGCCGGTGACGCCGCAATCCTGGCCGATTTCCTGCGTTATCGTACCTATCAGGGCTGTGCCCTCCCCCTTCACGTCCAGGCGGCCAGCCAGGCGGCCTGGGCCGACGAGGCTCACGTGGTCCATAATCGGCGACGCTACCGGGAGAAGTTCGCCGAAGCACTGGCGATCCTTGGACCGGTGATGGATGTGAGCGCGCCGGAGGCGGGTTTCTATCTCTGGCCGAAAACGCCGGTGGGCGACGAGACCTTCGCCCGGGAGTTGTTCCGCGAGGCCAACGTGCGCGTGCTACCCGGCCGATACCTGGGGCGCGGCGACGGTGACGCCAATCCCGGCGCGAATCGCGTGCGCATGGCACTGGTCCCCGAAGAGGCCGAGTGTACGGAGGCGCTGTGGCGGATCCGGCACTTCATCGAGCGACTGAATTGCTCACCGCCAAGGCATTGCTAAGGTCGAGCGCGTATCCGGTAGGCAGCCAGGCCGCGAATCAAACAACCAAGCACAAAGGAGAAGACCTCATGAGCGCAATCCGCCCGGTCATCGAAGAGGCCTTCGAGCGGCGCAGCGAGATCAACCCCCGTAACGCCGAGCCGGAGGTGGTCGATGCCGTGGAGCAGGCCATCATGATGCTCGACCGGGGCGAGGCCCGGGTCGCCGAGCCGCGCGATGGCGACTGGGTCGTCAACGAGTGGCTGAAAAAGGCCGTACTGCTGTCGTTCCGGCTGCACGACAACGAGGTCATGCGCACCGGGGCGGTGAACTTCTTCGACAAGGTCCCGCTGAAGTTCACCGACTACAACAGCCACGACTTCCAGGAGGCCGGGGTGCGCGTGGTGCCGCCGGCGGTGGCCCGCCGGGGCTCCTACATGGCACCCGGGACCGTGCTCATGCCGTCGTACGTGAACATCGGCGCCTACGTGGACGAAGGCACCATGGTGGACACCTGGGCGACGGTTGGCTCGTGCGCCCAGATCGGCAAAGGGGTCCACCTCTCCGGCGGCGCCGGCATCGGGGGCGTGCTGGAACCCCTGCAGGCAAACCCGGTGATCATCGAGGACAACTGCTTCATCGGCGCCCGCTCGGAGATTGTCGAGGGCGTCATCGTCGGCGCCGGCGCGGTGATCTCCATGGGCGTCTACATCGGTCAGAGCACGAAGATCTACAACCGCGAGACCGGCGAAGTCACCAGCGGCCGCATCCCGCCGGGGGCGGTTGTGGTACCCGGCAACCTGCCGGCCAGCGACGGCACGCACTCGCTGTACTGCGCCGTCATCATCAAGCAGGTGGACCAGAAAACCCGGGACAAGGTCAGCATCAACGAGCTCCTGCGCCCGTGACCGACACCACCCTCTACGGAATCAAGACCTGCGACCGGTGCCGCCGGGCCCACGCCTGGCTGCGCGACAATGGTGTCGCTGTCACGTTCCACGACGTGCGAAGGGACGGCGCGCCGTGCGCCCTACCCGCGTGGCTTGAACACTACGGGGTCAACGCGCTTGTGAATCGGCGCAGCACCACCTGGCGACAGCTCACGCCGGCTGATCGTGCCCGGGTGGACAGCGAGCCGGGCGAACTGCTGGCCGAGCACCCCACGCTCCTACGCCGACCGCTGCTCAGCCACGGCAATGAACTGGTCATCGGGTTCGATCCGGCGGTCGATCACCGCGTCCTGGAGCTGCCCTCATGACCGCCGATTCGGAAACACTGGCGCTGGCGCGCGCCCTCATCCAGCGCGCATCCGTCACCCCGGATGATGCCGGTTGCCAGGCGCTGATTGCGGAGCGGCTGGCAGCCCTGGGGTTTACCAGCGAGGCCATGCCCTTCGGCGAGGTGCAAAACCAGTGGAGCCGCTATGGCAACGACGGTCCGCTATTCGCATTCGCCGGCCACACCGACGTGGTGCCGCCGGGGCCGGAGGCGAACTGGTCCACGCCGCCGTTTGAACCACACATCCGCGACGGCATGCTCTACGGCCGGGGTGCGGCGGACATGAAGGGGAGTCTGGCGGCCTTCGTCACCGCGTGCGAACGCTTCCTGGCACGACAACCTGATCCGGCGGGTTCCATCGCCATGCTCCTCACCAGCGATGAAGAGGGCCCCGCCCGGGACGGCACGCGGCGGGTGGTGGAGACACTCCAGGCGCGCGAGGAGGTCCCGCAATGGTGCGTGGTGGGCGAACCCACCAGCGATCAGCGAATCGCGGACACACTGCGTAACGGGCGACGTGGGTCACTCACCGGTGAGCTCCGGGTCCACGGCATCCAGGGCCACGTGGCCTACCCGCACCGGGCGCGCAACCCGGTCCATGACCTGGCTCCCGCCCTGACGGAGCTGGTCGCCACCGAGTGGGACCAGGGCGATCGCAGCTTCCCGCCCACGAGTTTCCAGGTCGCGGGCATCCAGGCCGGCACCGGGGCCGACAATGTCATCCCCGGCTCCGTGGTCGTGCGGTTCAACTTGCGTTTCTCGCCCCAGAGCACCCCCGAATCCATCCAGGCCCGGGTCGAAGCGATTCTCGCGCACCACGACCTGGAATTCGAGCTGGAGTGGTCGCTGTCGGCGCGGCCGTTCGCCACCGAGGACGGCGCGCTCCTGGATGCTACGCGAGCAGCAGTCAGCGCAACCACGGGGCGGGAACCGGTGCTCTCGACGGGGGGCGGCACCTCCGACGGCCGCTTCATTGCGCCGGCCGGCGCCCAGGTCATCGAACTCGGCCCGGCCAATGCCACCATCCACCAGGTGGACGAGCACGTGGCAGCGGCGGATCTGGACACGTTGTCCGCGATTTACGAGGCTATTCTCGATCGGCTTGTCACGCCCAGCCCCGCGGGATAAGGCAGACCCGATCGCTACGAGCACGGGCCGCCGCGCGTGACGCCCGGCCTGCTACCATGCGGGTCGTACACCCGGCCGCGTGCCGGACGCCGCCGACAAGCCGACACCGGGGATCCACCATGAGCCGAATCATCGCCTTCGACGTTAATGAAACGCTGCTGGACCTGGCCGCCCTGGACCCGGTTTTCGAGCAACTGTTCGGCACGGCAGCCACCCGCGTGGAATGGTTCTCGCAAGTCTTGCAAAGCGCCATGACCACCACGATTCTTGGCGAGTACCAGGACTTCTCCACCATTGCCGGCAGCGCCCTGACGCAGGTGGCACAGCGCCACGGGGTCACGCTCAAGCGCCGCGACCGCGAGGCCGTGGCGGCCACCATGCGCAGTCTGCCGCCCCATCCCGATGTCGCGCCGGCCCTGGAACGGCTGAACGCCGCCGGGCTGCGGCTGGTGGCCCTGACCAATTCCCCGGACGCCGTCGCCCGCGACCAGATCGCCAACGCGGGCCTGGAACACCACTTCGAGGCGATCCTGAGCGTCGACATGGCGCAAACCCTCAAGCCCGCCCGGGAGGTCTACAACACCGCCGCGCGCAGTCTGCTGGCCAACGCCGCCGATATGCGCCTGGTCGCCGCCCACGGCTGGGACATTGCCGGCGCACTGCACGCCGGCTGGCACGGGGCCTTCGTGGCGCGCCCGGGCCAGACCCTGGATCCGCTGTTCACCGAACCGGACATCGTCGCCGACGATCTGGCGGGTGTGGCAGACGCGATCCTGGAGAGGGATCTCGGCGACGAGTAACCCGGCGCACCGGGAACGCGCGACGCCCGGCTTCCCGCGCCGATCGCGCGCCGGGCCGGTCATGGCGATTCCCTGTCACCCGTTCGCATCCCCGCCGGCGTCCAGTCGGTCCGCCAGCGACCGCGCCTCGGACGGCGCCGCTGCAGCGATGAGCCGTGCGAACGCGGCCCGCAGGGAACGCACCACGCCGGGCCGACCGGCCTCGCCGCTGGCGGCCGCCGCCTCCGCCCAGGCACGTCCCTGCACCACGCGGGTCACCAGGGCATTCATCTCGGGCTCAGTGAGCCGTTCGCTGCCGTACCTATCACTGCACAGTGCCGCGAGGGCGATCCGGCGCAGGGCCGCGAGGCTGACCTCGAAGGCGCGGTGGCCGTGGGCGAACCCGACCGCATCGTGCCACTCCTGGGCATCGGGTTGCGGCATATCCAGGTCACGCAACAGCATGCGGGCCAGTTGCGGCTCCAGGGACGCCAGTGGATCCGCTAGCTGCGGTGGCAAATCGCGCGCCATGCGCTCCCGGGCCGCCGTTACGACCCCCTCGCCCGGCGGCACAAGCGCACGCACCATCACTACCGAATGAGTGCCGCTGGCACCGTCGCGCCGCATGCCCAGATGCACGGCCTGGAATCCGGCACGGCTCCAGAACCGCAGCAGCGCCGGCGTGGCACCGAAACTGGCCCCCAGCAGCGGCGCGCCCTCGTCACGGGCCAACCGCTCCAGGGCGCCGAGCAGATGGGAGCCGAGGCCACGGCCCTGGCGCTGCGGGTGAACGGCGATGCGCATCACCCGGCGCGCCGTCACGCTGGCCCCGGCAGCGACACCCACGTGACTGGCCAGGGACTGGGACAGGAGGTGGCCTCGTGGACGGCGCTGACCGGCCCAGATCGCCGTCGCCACGGCCTCGGAAAAGCCGCCCTCGCCGGCGACCAGGGCGACGCCACAGAGCGCACCGCCCTGGCGCATGCCAATGACCTGCAGATTCGGCCCATCCAGGAGATTGCGCAGG
>JAWOFB010000002.1:0-5546 GCA_046482445.1 Ectothiorhodospiraceae bacterium
GGCAGCGTTGGCTGGTGGCTCGCCGTCACTGTCCAGGATGGTGATGCGGCGATTGTGCCGGCTCTTCTTCTGGATCCGGCTTACGTGGATGCCGGTCAACTCGCCGGTCGCGGCCACGTGGGTTCCACCGCAGGGCTGGGCGTCCAGGCCCTGAATGCGGACCACACGGATGCTGCCGTCCTGCGCTGCGGGCGGCTTCACCGACCACGGTTCGGCATCCAGCGCGGCGAGTTCGGAGACGTCGTACCAACCGGCGCTCACCGTGTAATCGCTGACAATCGCCTCCTGGAGCCAGGCGTCCAGATCCTCTTTGCTGAAAGGGCTGGTCTCCAGGTCAAAGTCGATGCGTGCACGGTCTGCGTGAATGGCGCACCCGGTCACCGGCGCGCCGACCAGGCCGCAGAGCACGTGCAGCGCCGTGTGCATGCGCATCAGGCGCCGCCGGCGCGGCCAATCGACCGCGAGTTCTACAGCATCACCCGGCTGCGCCAAGACGTCGCCATCAACGCTGTGGCTGATGCGCTGCTTACCCGGCAGGTATTGCGTATCGGTGATCGTTAGCGATGCGCCGTGGGGCGTTTGGATGGTGCCCTGATCGCCCGGCTGGCCCCCGCTTTGGGCGTAGAAGACGGTGCGGTCCAGAATGACGCCGCCGTCGCGGACCTCGACCACCTCCGCCCGGGCCGTTGTCTGGTAGGCGTCCGCCTCGAAGAGCCGTTGGGTAGGCATCACCGGCTGGTCCATGGCTGTCCCTCTCGTCGCCTGATTCCCGGCGGGAAGTTGCCACAGAGAGGTAGCGCCCGTACACGGGCGCCGCAGCATTTCGCTCAAACCGCGGCGACCTTCTCAGCGTGACTTTGCCGCCGCTGAGGTCAGGCCCCGGGATCGCGATTCGCGAGTAATGCCCGCAGCCGCGCATTCTCGGCCTCGGCTTCTACCTGCTCGGTGACGTCGTACTGAACGCCCATGTAGTAAACCAGGACGCCCCGCGGATCGGTGAGCGGTGTCAATGACAGGCGGTTATGGAACAGCGAGCCGTCACGCCGGTAGTTGCGCAGGGTCACGGTGACGGCCTCACGCCGAGCAATGGCTTGACGGAGTGTGTCGATTTCGGGCTGATCGGTGGCTTCGCCCTGCAGGAAACGGCAGTTGCGACCCACCACTTCATCACCGCTGTACCCCGTCATGCGCTCGAAGACGCTGTTGACGTAGACCAGCGGCATATCCGGCTCATCCGGGTCCGCCAGCGTGATGCCGGAGACACAGTTATCGAGCATTTCGGTGAGAATGGTCGGGATAACACCCGGATCCTTTTCCACGACAAAGGTCATGACGGGCTCCTCATGGCTTACCGGCCGGGGATGCGTTCCCGTTGCCCGCAAGCTCCTGTTCCACCAAGCCCCGCAGGTTGCGCACGGTACGCTCGGCGCCCTCCTGCACGGACGTCTGGATGAGTTTGCGGAACGGGCGCATGCGCATCTCCAGTCGGGGAAACTCGAAACGGAAGGTCAGCTCCGTGGCCTCCGGGTCGGTGGCAACGGCGAGATCGTAGGCACACACGAAGGACGACGACACCCCGGTGAACACAACGCGTGCCGGGCGCCGGATCTCGGTGACCCGAAAGGTGGACGTGGTGCGGTGCCCATGGTCCACGCGTGTCTGGCGCGCGAGCCAGTCTTCATCCAGCTCCCCGGCGCTTATGACCTGGAGTTGTTCGACTTCGGGCGACCAGCGCGGGTAATTGGTCGCAAAATTGTCGGCGATGAAGCGAAACACCGCCTCACGAGGACAGCGTATGCGCCCGCTGGACTCTCCCACGATGGCTGCCTGATTACCGAACACGGTACCGTGTCCTCCATTACTGCCCGCGTGTGCGAAGCGCCCCGCGGCCGCCGTCCACCGGAAACACCTGCCCGGTAATCCAGCCAGACTCCGAGCCTAGCAGGAAAGCGGCCATGGCGGCGGAGTCTTCGGGCTCACCCAGCCGCTGCAGCGGGTGCATGGCCGTTAGCGCATCCGCCATCTGCTGACTGCTGGTTAGCTTCTCCGCCAGAGGCGTGCGGTGGATGCTCGGGGCGATGCAGTTGACGCGCACATCGGGCGCAAGATCCGTGGCCAGGGAGCGTGTCAGCGCCTCCACTCCGCCCTTGGCAGCGGCAATGACGGTGTGATTACCAAACCCCTGCTGCGCCGCGACGGTAGAGAACAGCACGACACTGCCGCCCGCCTTTTTCAATGGCGCGGCGGCCGCCTGCACCGTAAGCGCGGCACCCACGGTATTCAGCCGGTAACAGTCGATGAAGTCGGCTTCCGTGGCCGAACGCAAGGGCTTGAGGACGATACTGCCCACGCAGTAGGCAACGCCTGCCAGTCCCTCGTCACCGCCGGCCTCCTCTACGACACGCTTGATGGCCTCGCTGTCCATGACATCGCAGGCACCCACGCGTGCCCCGGTGTCTTCGGCCAGGGTCGCCAGCGCCTCCGGATCGCGCGCGGTGAGATACAGGGAAACGCCCTGCGCCGCTAGCCGCCGTGCCAGCGCTTCGCCTATACCCCCATTCGCGCCCAGGATGAGAACGGGTGCAGCCATGGTGCCCTCGCTTCGTACTTAAATTGTACTGTCGTTATACAATCCAGATACAAACTTGTCTACACCGGAGGAACCGACTCCTCAGGCCGCGCTCGAAGCGGAGTCCGTGGTCGCTTGCCCGCCCAGCAAACCGCGCAGGTCATCCAGGGCCATGGCCAGACACGGGATGAGGAACAGCAGGATGGCGGAGGCAAACACGATTCCGTAGCCGAGTGACAGCGCCATGGGAATCATGAAACGCGCCTGCACGGATGTCTCGAAGATCATGGGCGCCAGACCACCGAAGGTGGTCATAGTGGTCAGCGCAATGGGCCGGAACCGCCGCACGCCGGCGCTGTGGAAGGCCTCGAAGGGAATCAACCCCTCGCGCAAACGGGCATTGGCGTAGTCAAGCATCACCAGTGCGCCGTTCACCACCATCCCGCCCAGGGCAATGATGCCCATGACGCTGATCAGGCTCAGGCTGTAGCCCATGATCAGGTGGCCGATGACGGCGCCAACGATGCCGAAGGGGATGGCCGTCATGACGACCAGGGGCTGCAGGTAGCTGCGAAACGGCAGCGCCAGCAGGGCATAGATGGCGAGCAGGGCCAGCGTCACCGTCGTAACGAAGCTGTCCAGGGCCTCGCGCATACTCTCCTGGCGGCCCCCGAAGCTGTGCGACAGACCGGGGAAATCGGACTTGAGCGCCGGCAGGATGCGCTCGCGCACCTCGCTGAGCACCCGGTTGGTCTGTTCGGATGGCTCGACGTCTGCGGTGACCTGCAGGGTGCGGCGCCCGCCCTCGCGGCGGATCTCCGTGAGGGCGCGGCCGCGCTCGATTTGGGCGACTTCGGCCAGCGGCACCCGCTGGCCGTCCGGGGTGCGGATCAGCAGCGCGCCTACGGCGGCTTCGCTGTCCACGGTCTCGGGCGGCAGGCGCAGCCGCACGGTGACCTCGTTACCGCCGCTCAACAGCTTGAGTGCCTCATTGCCGTCAAAGGCATCGCGCACTTGGCGCCCCAGGTCACTGGCGGACAGACCCAGGGCGCGACCGGACTGCGTGAGCTGCAGGTCCCACCGCGGGCTGCCGGCACGGAAGCCGTCGTTGGTCTCGGTGACAAAGGCCAGGCGACCCATGCGCTCGGCCAGTGCCGTGCTGGCGCGTCGCAGGGTCTCGGTATCGCGGTGACTGAGGCCGATCGTCACGGCCGGCCCGGCGCCGGGGCCACCGCCGGCGGACTCGAACCGCAGGGATTCCAGGCCGGGGATCTCACCGGCGCGCTCGCGCCACTGGCGTGCGAACGCCCCCGTACTCAGCGGGCGTTGATCCGCTGCCGCCAGGTAGGCCCGGATATCCATCTCCGTGCCCTCGACGCTGGCGTAGACCCCGCGACTCGTGCTGTCGCCGCCGTTTTCGGCGATCACCTCCCGGGCCGCATTCACAAGCCGATCGCGCACGGCCAGGACCCGCTCCTCGGGCGCGCCTTGGGGCAGCACGGCGGTCACATCCGCCCGGTCCGATTCCACCTGGGGCATGAGGGAAAACCCCATGGCACCACTCAGGGGATAGGCGAGCGTGCCCATCAGCAGCGCCACCGCTGCGGCCAGGGTGACGTAGCGCCAGCGCATGGCGAGACGCAGGGCCGGCCCGTAGACGCGTTCGATGAAACGCGAAAACCCACGGCTGATCCACTGTTGCCCGGCATGCAGCCGCGCGCCGATCCGTGTGCGCCCGCTCTCGCCTGTGTAGGCCAGGTGCGCGGGCAGGATGATCAGGGCTTCGATGAGAGAGATGGCGAACACGGTACCCACCACCGCCGGGATAACAGCCCAGATCTGGCCAAACGAACCCGGAATGAACGCCAGCGGCAGAAAGGCGACGATATTGGTGAGCACGCTGACGATAATGGGTATGGCAATATCGCGCGCGCCCTGGACGGCAGCCGACACCAGCGCCATGCCCTTTTGCCGGTAGGCGTAGATGTTCTCGCCGGCGACGATGGCGTCATCCACCACAATGCCCAGGGCGATGATGAAGGCGAACATGGAAACCATGTTGATGGACACGCCGAACCACGGCAGGAACAGGAACGCGCCTAGAAACGCGGTGGGAATGCCCACGGTCACCCAGAACGCCAGTCGGAACTCGAGAAACAGGCTGAGCAGCACCAGCACCAGCAGCAGGCCGATAAAGCCGTTGGTGAGCAGCAACTCCATGCGTTCCTGGTAGATCTCAGCGGAATCGCTGGCCAGGGTGACGTCGATGCCGGGCGGCAGTTCACCCCGCACTCCCTCCAATGCTCTTTCGGCGGCGCGCGAGACGGTAATCGGCGTCTCGCTGGCAACGCGAAACGTCTCCAGCTCAACCGCCGGTTGGCCGTTGAACGTGGTTACCTCGCCTACCCGGTCCTCGAAGGCCGGGCGCACGGTGGCGATGTCACCGAGTCGTACCCGCGCGCCCTCAGCACTGGAGAGCACGACGATGTCCTCGAACGCACGGGCATCGGTACGGCGTTCGTCCACGGCCAGGAGGATGTCCCCGCCGCTGGTCCGAACCCGCCCGGCCGAGCGGTCACGGGCATTGTCGGCGACAACGTCGGCAACCTGTTCCAGGGTCAGGTCGTGCTCGCGCAGCTGCTCCGGGCGGATGTCGACGTGGATCTCGTGATCCCGGACATCGTCCAGCGCCGCCTGGGTGATCCCGGGTTCCTGAAGGAGCCGATCCCGGGCCATTTCCGCGGCTCGGCGCAGCACCTGCTCATCGGCATCGCCGTGGACCACATAATCGCCCACATCCCGGCGCCAGCCACTGAACTCCACCTCCGGGTCCTCGGCGGCGTCCGGGAAGGTATCGATGGTCTCCACCGCCCGGGTCACCGACTGAAACGCGCGCTGGCGATCCGCTCCTTCGATGATCTCCAGGGTCACGCGCCCGCTGCTCTGGGACGCCGTTGCCGTCACCTCGCCGATGCTC
>JAWOFB010000037.1:0-4514 GCA_046482445.1 Ectothiorhodospiraceae bacterium
GCCAGGCGTCGCGCAGGGCCGCTTCCGCCTCCGGGCGCAGGGGTAACTCGGCACTGCGTTGCTGGGCGGAGTCCGGTTCGTGATCCACGTGCACGAACACGTCGGCGACGTGATCCAGATTGCGGCTGACCCGGGCCACGACGGCGTCACCGATGCGGTGTCCCTCGGAGATGGTGATGTCCCGGGGAACCCGCACGCGGACATCCACCAGGGTCTCGTTGCCCATCTGGCGGGTGCGCAAGTCCTCGTGGAAGTGGACGCCCTCGACTTCGTCGATGAGCGCGCCGATGGAAGCCACCTCCTCCGGTGCCAGCCCGGTATCCACCAGTTCGCGGGCGGCCTGCCAGGCGATCCGCCAGCCCACGACACCGATCATGCCGGCCACCACCAGCGCCGCCGCCGCATCCAGCCACGGTGCGCCCGCCATGGCGCCCAGGACGCCGCCGAGGACGACGACCGACGACAGGGCATCGCTGCGGTGGTGCCAGGCATTGGCGCGCAACAACTCGGAGGCACAGGCGCCGGCCACGCGCACGGTGTAGTGGTAGAGCGCCTCCTTGAGCAGCAGCGACGCCACTGCGGCGACCAGCGCCAGCCAGCCCGGTACGGGCAGGCTCCCGGGTCGCCATAACCGACCCACGGCATCCAGTGCGAATCCCGCCGCCACGGCCAGCAGCAATACCCCGACGGCGACGGTTGCGGCGGTCTCGAAGCGCCCATGGCCATACGGGTGATTGGCGTCCGGGTCCATGGCGGCAATGCGCGCGGCCCAGATCACCAGACCATCGCTGACAAGGTCGGACAGCGAGTGGACGCCATCGACCACCAGGGCCTGGGAATGCGCGACGAGTCCCGCGGAAATCTTGCCAATCGACAGCAGGATGTTGACCGCCGCCCCCACGACGGTGACCCGCCGTTTGGCGCTGTAGGTGCTTGCGGACTCGTTGTCGACACGACTCGATAGCGCCATGCGTCTCCCTCGGCCGGGCTCCCGGTGCGTCGCCGCGCCACCATCCCGGACGGTCGCAAGCCCGGACTCTGAACGCTATGCTGGCTGGGGACCAACCAGCGAGAGCCGGCCATGATCGCACGCAAGTACCGGAAGACAACCCTGGTGATCGCCCTGCTGGGCATCCTGCTGCCGGTGGTCGCCCTTGCGGGCACCGTCCGCCAGGCCTACCCGGTGGTCTACGAACTGCGGGCCACCGGACCCGATTCCGAGCGCATGATCGCAAACGGCGATCTGCTGCTCATGGAAGGGCGTACCGTCACTGCCGAGGCAAACCGCGACGGTGCCACGGAGCAACCGGCCGTGCGCCTGGCGGTCACCACCGAGCGCGCCGGCAATGCCGAGGAGCGCGTCAACCTGGAGGTCACCGTCAGCGTCAGCCGGCAAACGGGTCAGCAACGGGTGGAAGCGGATAACGACAGCTACATCGCCGGCCCCGAGGTGGAGGAGATCACCTTCGAAAACGACGTCTGGCATAACCTCTCGAATCCGACACCCGTGCGCGTGCGCCACCGCGAGGGCGAGCAGACCTACGAACTGCGCTTGTTATTCCAGGGGTCCGCCGTGCGCTGATGCGTCTCAGCGCCTCGGACCGCGCAACAGACGCACCCGGCGGTTCTTGAACCAGGGCACCAGCGCCATGCCGGCGACGAAGCCGCCGATATGCGCCATGAAGGCGACGCCGGGTTGCTCCGGGTCGGCACCAGCGCTGCTCAGGACCTGCATGACGAACCAGACCACCAGGACCAGGGCCGCCGGCAAGCGCGCCGGGTACAGGATCAAGCCCAGGGGAATCACCACGGTGATCCACGACCAGGGGTGGAGGAGCAGATAGGCGCCGAGAACCCCGGAAATCGCACCGCTGGCACCGATCATGGGGACATCGGACCCCATGGCCGCGAGCGCATGGGCCATGGTCGCGATCACGCCGCAGAGCACGTAGAAGACCACGAAGCGGATGTGGCCCATGGCGTCTTCGACGTTGTTCGCGAAAACCCACAGATAGAGCATGTTGCCGGCCAGGTGCAGAAAACCGCCGTGGAGGAACATGGCCGTCAACGGGGTCAGCCAGGTGGGGACCTGGCTCATCTGCGGGGGTAGCGCGGCCTCGCCGAAGAACACCGACGGGATAAAACCGAAACCGTAGAGACTGGCCTCATAGGCGCGCGGCGGCAGCCCCGCCTGCCAGAAAAACACCGCGATGCAGGCGCCCATAATCAGCCAGCCAATCCACGGGCGGCTGCGAGTGGGCGTGTCATCGGCAACCGGGATCATGGCTCGTGTCCCGCTCCCACAGTCACACGGTTGTTCAGGCCCAGCCGCGGTCGTCACGCGCGTACAAAGGCACCGTCGAACGTCAGAGAGTGCGCCCGACCCGGCGCTGGCAACGCCGCAAGTCCGGCGCACCTGTCTCCTTCAATCGTACGAATTTCCGGGACAGGACACTAGCGCGGTGCGCCCGGGTCCCCGGACGGCAGCACGCGACGTCGGTGGGCTGCGGCCGTGGCCGCGATGGCCTCGCGTTCCTCGGTGCTCAGACGGCCGAGATTCCGGGCCTGGAGCGCGGTGCGCGGGTTGGCCCGCAAGCGGTCCTCGTGGCGCATGAGGAAATCCCAGTAAAGGGACGTGAATGGACAGGCGTCGTCGCCGGAGCGCTTTTCCGGGTCAAACGGGCACTGGCGGCAGTAATTGCTCATGCGCTTGATGTACTTGCCGGTCGCGCAGTACGGCTTGGAGGCCATGATGCCACCGTCAGCAAACTGCGCCATCCCCAGGGTATTCGGTGCCTCCACCCACTCCACGGCATCCACGTACACCGCCAGGTACCACTCGTGAACCTGCCGGGGCTCGACGCCGAGCATCATGGTGTACAGCCCCGTAATCATCAGCCTCTGGATGTGATGGGCATAGCCCCGGTCCAGGGTCTGGCCCAGGGCCTGGCCCAGACAGGCCATCTCCGTGTTTCCGGTCCAGAAGAAATCCGGCAGCGGGGCCTGGGCCTCGAGCGCGTTGTGCTCGAGATACTCCGGCATATACAACCAGTAGATCCCGCGCACGTACTCCCGCCAACCCAGGACCTGGCGTATGAATCCCTCGGCCGACGCCAACGGCACCGTGCCGTCACGCCATGCCTGTTCGACGGCCGCGACGACGCGCTGCGGCGACAGCAGCTTGAGGTTCATGGCCGCTGACAAACGCGAGTGATAGAGCCAGGGTTCATCGGTCCACAGTGCATCCTGATAGCGGCCGAACTCCGGCAGTCGGTAGGCCACGAAGTCCGCGAGCGCAGTCTCGGCCTGCTCGGGTGTCACCGGCCAGTCAAAGCCATCCATTGCCCCCGGGTGGTCGGGATACCGGGCCTCGACCGCCGCCATGGCTTCGCGGGTGATGGCGTCCGGCGCAAAGGGCTCCGGCGCCGGGATGTCACCGGGCCCCTGGCGACCGAACGCTTTCCGGTTCTCGGTATCCAGATTCCATACGCCGCCGCAGGGCTCGTCGCCGTCCATGAGAACACCGAAGTCCCGGCGCATGCGCCGGTAATAGGACTCCAGGCGCAGCTGCTTGTGACCGCGCGCCCAGATGCGGAAACGCTCGGGGGAATCGAAAAAGGCGTGGTCCCGGACGATCACCAGGCGGTAGCCGTGCTGCGCGGCGGCTTCGCGCAATTCTTCCAGGACGCGGTGGTCGCCGGGCTGGGTGACCAGAACGCGCTCGGGTTGCCAGTGTGCCAGTGCCGCGCCCAGGGCCTCGCCCAGGCTTTCGTGGTCGTGGCCATCCAGGCGCTGGTAGTCCACCGGCAGACCGGCATTTTCCAGGCGCTGGGCGAAATGCCGCATGGCCGCCATGAATAAGGCGATGCGGGCCTTGTGGGACCACACGTGGGTGGCCTCCCGCGGCACCTCGGCCATCCAGACCGTGTCACGGTCGGCCTCGAAGTTGTCGAACACGGCTGCGTCGGCGTTAAGCTGATCGCCAAGACAGATAACGAGTTGCCGAACGCCCATCCGATCTCCCGGGTGTCGCCGTTACCGGCTGTCCAAGTAATATACAACGATTGTACAGGAGGATGGCGCATGTCGCGATTCCGCAAGGCTCCCAACGACATCTTCGTCTCCACGGACATCGAGGCGGACGGCCCCGTCCCCGGCTTGAACTCCATGTTGTCGCTGGGCTCCGTTGTCTACGACGAACACGGCGAGTTGCTGAGCACGTTCAGCGTGAACCTGGAGACACTGCCCGAGGCCGAGCCGGACCCGGCCACCACGGCGTGGTGGCAGGAACGACCGGAGGCCTGGGCACAGGCGCGCAAAGAGGCGCAGCCACCGCAAACGGCGATGACCGCCTACCACGAATGGCTGCGGGCGCTGGAGGGACGACCGATCTGTGTGGCCTGGCCCGCGAGTTTTGATTTCGCGTTCGTGAACTACTACCTGAAGCGGTTCACCGGCGAGACGCCCTTCGGCCACGCCGCGCTCGATCTCAAGAGTTACGCCATGGCCCTGAC
>JAWOFB010000113.1:0-4785 GCA_046482445.1 Ectothiorhodospiraceae bacterium
GCAGGCCCTGTACCAGTGGCAGCTCACCGGTCAGAGCGCTCGCGAGATCGAGAGCCAGTTCCTGCCGCCGGATGAGCCGGCCGCTAGCAACGAACGGCCACCGGCGGTGGAGCCGGACCGGGAACTGGAAGAAGCCCTGGACATGGCCGAGGTGGATACGGCCCTGTTCCGCGATTTGCTCCACGGGGTCCTGGAGCGGCTGGAAGACTGGGATGACCAGATCACCCCGCACCTGGATCGCGCCATGGCCAGCCTGGACCCGGTGGAGCGGCTGGTGTTGCGCATGGGTGTCTACGAACTCAACGAGCGACTGGAGCTGCCCTATCGGGTGGTGATCACCGAGGCCGTGGAGCTGGCCAAGGCCTTTGGTGCCGAGGCCAGCCACAAGTACATCAATGGCGTCCTGGACCGCGCCGCCCACGCGCACCCGGTGCGCGCCGGCGAGATCCGGACCCGCGAATCGCGTTCCTGACCGCCAGCGGGGAGGCCGGGGCATGACGGAAGACGAGCTCATCCACACCTATTTCGCCGATCTGGGCAGCCGCCGCGCGGACGTGGTGGCGGGCGTGGGCGACGACGGCGCCGTGCTGGAGCCTCGGGCCGGGGCGTCGCTGGTTATGGCCACGGATACCCTGGTCGCCGGCGTCCACTTCCCGGAGGATGCCCCCGCATCCGCGATCGGGGAAAAGGCCCTGGCGGTGAATCTCAGCGATCTGGCCGCCATGGGGGCGGAGCCGGCATGGTTCCAGCTGGCTCTGACCCTGCCGGAAGCGGATCCGGCGTGGCTGACTGATTTCGCGGCGGGCATGAGCGGGCTTGCGCGCCATCACCAGCTGCACCTGGTCGGCGGGGATCTCGCCCGCGGCCCGCTGAATGTCGCCGTGCAGGTCGCCGGTTTCGTGGCGCGGGGGAGTGCCCTGCGCCGGCGTGGTGCCCAGGCCGGGGACGCCGTGGTGGTCAGCGGCACACTTGGCGACGCAGCGCTAGGACTCCGCCTGTGGCAGGGCCGTGCAGACCGCGGTGACCCGGACGTCGCTTATCTGCTCGGCCGGCTGCACCGCCCCACGCCGCGCGTGAGCCTGGGCCAGGCCCTGCGCGGGCGCGCGACCGCGGCCATGGACGTCTCCGACGGCCTGGCGACCGATCTACAGCGACTACTGGCCGCCAGCGGTGTCGGCGCAAGCGTCGACGTGGACCGGCTGCCGCTGTCGGAGCCAGGCGTGCGCTTCGGCGGTCGCAAGGCGCAGTGGCGACGGGCCCTCGCCGGCGGTGACGACTACGAACTGTGCTTTACGCTGCCCCGCGCACGCGTCCACGAGCTCGATGCCCTGGCCAGCCGGCTCGGGGTCGCCCTGACCCGCGTGGGCACCGTCGAGCCCGAACCGGGCCTGCGCCTGGCGCATGGTGACGGTACCCGCGTCGTGCCGGATACGGTCGCCGGGTATCACCACTTCGGCACCGCCGGAGATGCCTGAGGCAGACGGCTCGGGCGACTGGCGCCAGCGCGTACGCTGGCGCAACCCCGTCCACGTGCTGGCGCTGGGGTTCGGCACCGGTCTCGCCCCGCGCGGGCCGGGTACGGCCGGCACTCTGGTGGCTGTGCCGCTGTACGGTCTGCTGCTGTGGCTGCCTGCGCCGCTGTACCTGCTGGTCACGGTGGCGGTTATTGTTGCTGGCGTTGCCATCTGCGCACGCGCGGCCCGTGACCTGGGGGTGCACGACCACCCGGCCATCGTCTGGGATGAGATCGCCGGCTTCCTGGTGACCATGAGTGTCGCACCCGCCAGCGTCTGGTGGGTTCTGCCGGGATTCGTCCTGTTCCGCGTATTCGATATTGCCAAACCCTGGCCCATCGGCTGGCTGGACCGCCGTATCGGCGGCGGCACCGGCATCATGGCCGACGACGTCCTGGCCGGGGTGTATGCTGCCGTGTGCCTGTACGGCCTGACGCTGCTCGCGAGCGCCTGAGCCGGCCCGCTGCCGGTTGCCGCCCGCGGTGCGGGTGGGCGATCATTGCGGAATCTCCGGGCCGTGGCCGGCTGCGCAGCTTGCCCGAGGAACGAATGGATATGACAACCCAAGTGGACACCGAAGCCATTCGCCAGCGCCTGCTGGATGAGTACGAGCAGCTGCTCGGCGGCGAGGGTGCGCGGCGCGAGGGAGCCGCCACGGTGACGCTGGATCAGACCCGCGTGGGGCGGCTGTCGCGTATGGATGCCTTGCAGGGCCAAGCCATGGCGCAGGCGGTCTCGGCGCGTGCCCGCGAGCGCATGCAGCGCATCAACGCCGCTTTGCGGCGTCTGGACAGTGGCGATCACGGCTACTGCGTACATTGTGATGAGCCGATTGGCGCCGGACGCCTGGAAGCCGATCCGGCCACGGCGAGTTGTCTCGCCTGTGCCGAGGCCCGCGAGCGCTGATGCCTGCCCCGGCGACACCCCCGCTGACCGCGGACTGCATCATCCGCCTGGATGGCGATGCCCACCGAGTGGTGTTCATCGAGCGGGCCAACCCGCCCCGCGGCCTGGCACTCCCCGGCGGTTTCGTGGACCCGGGCGAACGCGTCGAGGCAGCGGCCTGCCGCGAAGCGCGCGAGGAGACCGGCCTGGTGGTGACGCTGGTGGCACTGCTGGGCGTCTATTCCGCTCCGGATCGGGATCCGCGCGGGCATACGGCCAGCTGCGTCTACATCGCCGATGCTCAGGGGACGCCGATTGCGGATGACGATGCCGCGTCCGTGGTCGTGCGCGACCCGGCGACCGTCTCCGGCCTGGTGTTCGATCACGACGGCATGATCAACGACTACCAACACTGGCTGCGCACGGGTGAGCCGGCACCCGTGAACCCCCAAGGGAGAAACGGTCATGACCAATGAGGACCCAAGGCCGGGCTGCTGGGGACGGGGGCTGCTCGCCGTGGCACTGGCGTTCGGCGCCGTAGGCGTGTTGTCGGCGGCGCTCTCGGGGCCCTGGCACCGCCTGGGCCTGGTGGACCTACAGGCGGCGTTTGCGATGGTGTGGGTTCTGGCCGTCTGGCTGGGCTTCCTGGCGGCCTTCCTGGGTCTGTCCAGCCTGGTCGTGGGCCTGTTCACCGGCTATGGCCGGGGCGCCATGCGGGGAGCGGCCGGGGCCGTGCTCCTGGGTGCGGCAGCCGCTGCCTGGCCGATGTATCTCATCTACCAGTCCGGCCAGGTGCCGACAATCCACGATATCACCACCGATACGGCGGATCCGCCGGCGTTCCGCGCCCTGGCCGATGCCCGCGAGGCGGCGCCCAACGCCGTGGCCTATCCGGGCGAGGACACCGCCGAGAAGCAGCGCGATGCCTACCCGGAGATCGAAACCCTGGTCCTGGACCCGCCGCGCGAGCAGGTCTTCGCGGCCGCCGAGGCAACGGCGCAGGAGATGGGCTGGCGGATCGAGACCGCCGATGCCGAGGGCGGGCGGCTGGAGGCCGTCGCCATGACGTTCTGGTACGGCTTCAAGGACGATGTGGTGGTCCGGGTCGCCGACACGCCGGATGGTGTCGCGCTGGACGTGCGCTCGGCGTCGCGCAAAGGGCGTAGCGACCTGGGGACCAATGCCGCGCGCATTCGCGCCTATCTGGAGGCGGTGCAGCAGCGGCTGGCCACGGACTGAGGTTGCCACCGTGCGCATTCAGGTAATCAGCGACCTGCACAACGAGGTGCAACGCCACGAGCAAGGGGTCGATCCCCCGGATCTGCCGGATGTCGGCGCCGACGTGGTGGTCCTGGCCGGGGATATCGACCGCGGCTGCCGCGGCGTGACCTGGGCGGCGGAGCAGGCGCAACGGCTGGATGCCCCGGTGATCTACGTCCCGGGCAACCATGAGTTCTACCACGGTTGCTATCCGGCGGCCCTGGACGCCATGCGCGATGCCGCCCTGGGCACCTGGGTTTACGTGCTCGACTGCGAGTCCGTGGTGCTGGGCGGCGTACGCTTTCTCGGCGCCGTTCTGTGGACGGATTTCGCCGGTGACGGTCGCATCCCGGCGGCGCAGGCCATGCCCGTGGCGGGCGCCTGCATGCCGGATTATCAGTACATCCGGGCGGATGCCGGTGAGCGGCTACTCTGCCCCGAGGACACCCGCGCGCTTCATTACCAGAGCCGGCAGTGGCTGTACCGCAACCTGGTTGCCGAAGGCAGCGAGCCACGTGTTGTGGTCACGCACACGCCACCGCTGCTCGACTGCGCGCATCCCGATCACCCCTTGGATGCCCTGGGGGCGGCCTTTGTCAGCGATCTGCATCCGCTGCTGGAAGCCACCGGCCCGTGGTTGTGGCTCCACGGGCACACCCATGCCAATACCGACCTGTACTATTGCGGTGTGCGGGTGTTGAGCAACCAGCACGGGTACCCGGGCGAGGCGGTGCCGGGTGCGCCCTTCGATGCCACGACGGTGGTGGAGATTGACGCGCCGCACGGTGTTGCGTGACGGCGAACCGGCGCGGTCGCGTCGAACCCACGCAATCCGGGAGGAGCGAGCATGCATGTCCATATCGAGCTCTGTGTGATTCCCATCGGCGCCGGGACGTCCCTGGGGCCGTACATCAGCGCCTGTCAGGAGGAGCTGGAGGCGGCCGGACTCACCCCCCAGTTACACGCCTATGGCACCAACGTCGAGGGTGACTGGGACACGGTCTTTGCCGCCGTGAAGCGATGCCACGAGCGCCTCCACGCCATGGGCGCGGCGCGGCTGTTCACGACGCTCAAGGTGGGCACGCGCACCGACCGCGATCAGTCCCTGGACGACAAGATCAGCAGC
>JAWOFB010000241.1:0-2578 GCA_046482445.1 Ectothiorhodospiraceae bacterium
CTCTTCCATTTGGATGGTGTCGCTGCCCTCGGCACCCGAAGTGCTGTCATCGGAGGTGCTATCACCTTCCATGGTGTCGCTGCCCTCGGCACCCGAAGTGCTGTCATCGGAGGTGCTATCACCACCGCCGGCTTGGGCCACTCCCGCCAAGCCGAGGGTCAGAGCGGCAAGAAGAGTGAGCATGAAGTAACGAATCTTGGCCATACCTGTCATTCGATTTCCTCCTCTGAGTTTCCGCTGCACCTTTGGCGAGGTGCAGCCAGGGGATAGCAGTTTCCATGCCATCAATAAAAAGGTTGACAAAACAGGTATTTATGGCTTTTATCGGCGTTCCGGGACGCGGTGACCCCTGTGCAGTAGGGTCACAGTTGTGCCCGCGTTGCACAGGAGCGTGTGCCCCCAGCGCACAACGGGATGGACCGGCCGTATTGCTGTATAGAGATTGTATAATTGGTATCCTTTACCAAACCTCTTAAGAACCTATAGGAATATCTCATGGATCGGCTCATCGCCCTCGCGGAGCAGGGCCGCCTGCCAGACGGCCTCGTGCGCGCTGGCATCCGCCAGCTACTCGGCCAGCGCCTGCGTGACGAAGGCGGCGATGTGGAGCAGCGGCGCGAACGGCTGCACGCCCTCATCGAACACATGGACGCCAGCCCCGTGGCACTGGCCACCGACACGGTCAACGAGCAGCACTACGAGCTGCCGGCGGCGTTCTTCCGCGAGGTATTGGGGCCGTACCTGAAGTACTCCTGCGCCTGGTGGCCGCAGGGCACGGCGGACCTGGAGGCGGCCGAGGCGGCCATGCTGGCGTTGACCTGCGAGCGTGCCGGCCTGGCCGAGGGTCAGGCCATCCTGGAACTCGGCTGTGGCTGGGGTGCCCTGTCCCTGTGGATGGCCACGCACTATCCGGGCAGTACCGTCACCGCGGTGTCCAACTCGGCCAGTCAGCGGGCATTCATCGAGGCCGAGCGTGACGCCCGGGGGCTGACCAACCTGGAGGTCGTCACCGCGGACATGAACACCTTCGACACCGCCGCGCGCTTCGACCGGGTGGTGTCGCTGGAGATGTTCGAGCACATGCGTAACTGGGGCGAGCTGCTGCGGCGCATCCACGGCTGGCTGCGGCCGGGCGGGCAGTTGTTCCTGCACGTGTTCTGTCACCGCGAACTGGCCTACGTCTTCGAGACCGGCGGCGCCGCTGACTGGATGGGGCGGTATTTCTTCACCGACGGCCTGATGCCCGCCGATACGCTACCGCTCTACCACCAGCAACACCTGCGACTGGTCCGGCACTGGCGTGTGGGGGGCGTCCATTACCAGGCCACCTGCAACGCCTGGCTTGCGCGCATGGACGGCGCCCGCGAGCGCATCCGCGCCATCTTCGCCGAGACGTACGGCGCCGATGAGGTGGAGCGCTGGTGGCACCGCTGGCGGATCTTCTTCATGGCGTGCGCCGAGTTGTTCGGCTATCAGGGCGGTAACGAGTGGTTCGTAGGCCACTACCTGATGGAACGCCCGGCCAACCCGGATAACGCGGAGGGCGTATGAACCTGGGAGCTATGGTCCTGATCGGGCTGGCTACGGCCCTGATCCTCATGGTGGGAGTCTGGCTGGCGAGCCTGGTGCGCCAGGACGCCAGCCTGGTGGATCGCTTCTGGGGCGCGGGTTTCGTGCTCCTGGCCTGGGTCTACTGGCTGAGCGCCGGGGTGCCGACGGCCGGCCTGATCACGGTGATCCCGGTCACCCTGTGGGGCCTGCGCCTGTCCGTCTATCTCACCTGGCGCAACTGGGGCAAGGGCGAGGACGCCCGCTACCAGGACATGCGCAACCACCACGGGGCGCGCTTCCCGTGGGTGAGCCTGGTCACCGTGTTCGGTCTCCAGGGCGTGATCATGTGGATCGTCGCCATGCCCCTGGTGTACGGCAGCGCCGCGGGGACGGCCGCGACACCTTGGTGGCCGCTCACCGGCCTGGGCCTGGTGCTATGGGCCGTGGGCCTGGCCTGGGAGGCCATCGCCGATGCCCAGCTCGCCCGCTTCAAGGCGGATCCGGACAACCGCGGCCGGGTCATGGACCGGGGCCTGTGGCGTTACAGCCGGCATCCGAACTACTTCGGCGAGATGGTGCTGTGGTGGGGCTTCTTCTGCATGGGTGCCGCCGCCGGCGGCTGGTGGACAATCGTCAGCGCCGCGCTCATGAGCTTCCTGCTGGCGCGTGTCTCCGGCGTGACCCTGCTGGAGCAAAAGCTCAACGAAACGCGCCCGGCCTACCGCGACTACGTCGCCCGGACCAACGCCCTTATCCCCGGCCCCCCCAAGGCGCGCGCATCGGACGAGGCGTAGTCACCGCGGCTGCCAGCCGCTCTCCGCCGCGATCGCCGCTGGACCTGTCCGAGGCCGTCGCTCCGGCGGCGGCCGGCGCGGCATATATGCGGCGTTGATATGATGATAGGTGTTTTCATTCTTTTTATGCCTTAAAAGCCCGGCGTACAGTACAGGAAGCGCTGAATAATCCGTGCGGGTCTCTGCGCTTCATGGCGGTGCTCTGGCAAGGCGGCGTTCGCAGTGAATGGCCG
>JAWOFB010000054.1:0-2817 GCA_046482445.1 Ectothiorhodospiraceae bacterium
CCTGCTCCTTGTTTTGAGCCGCGATGCGTGCCGACGTGGCGGTATCCGCGCCGCTGTCGACGAACGAGATTTCCTTGAGAATGGACTGGCGGACCACGTGGACCGGCCCGTCGAAGGTCCTTCCGTTAACGGTGACACTCTGGCCGTTGGGGATGAACTCCGCATCCACCACGGCAGCGCCGATAGAGGCCTGCCAGGGAAAGCCGTTGACGCCGCTTTTGGCCACGTCGCGCGCCCAGGAGGTGTCCCGGCTGATAAGCCCCTCGGCGACGACCCGGCCGTCGTCGATTACCACCCGCCGGGTGTGGCCCACGCCCTGGCGCGGGTTGTGGTCCAGCCGGACAGGGATGTCCTGCCGCTCGATGGCCAGACCCTCCAGGTCCACCACCACCGGGTGCGGGAAGCCGGTGATACGCATCAGCCCGCCGGTGTAGGCGACCATGCTGAAGCGGGGCATTTGCTTTTGACCTTCATCCGCCGCCTCGACTGTCAGCGGGCAGCGGAAGGTCAGATACTCAGGCTGCGTGTTTGGACGCGACATCCGTGTCGTCCTCCTCGTCTTCCTGTCCTGAGCTTGTCGAATGGGCTTGTCCTGAGCCTGCCGAAGGGCTGTCTTCCGTGGGTTCTGACGCTGCTTGCGACGCAGTCAGTCCCAACTCGACCATCAGCTCCTGCTCCTTGGCACGCTGATGCAGCTCGGTCTCCCAGTCCTTGCCCTGGCGTGCGTATTCCGCCGCCAGCGTGGTGGTGTTGCTCCCCAGACGGGTCGCCTGGGCGTTGGCCTCCTTGGCCGGGTCCACATGCTCGGTGCCGTCGAAGAACCATTGATGTGCAACTTCAAGGCCGTCCGAGGCATCTGCGAAGGCGGGCAGGTCCAGAACCAGCTCCGCCTCGGCCAGCCATGCCGCGAAGATGCGGTCCAGCACCGACTCGGCCAGGTGGGCCTGCTCCACGCGGATGCTCTTGAAGTAGGTCTGGTGGTCCAGGCGCCCCGAGGCGTAGTTGTAGCCGGATGAGTTGCAGGCGGCGATGTTGTAGGGCAGGTTCAGGCAGCGGGCTATCTCGTTGAGAATCTCCCGCTTGAACTCGCCGTACCCGGTCGCCGGCTGCTGGGCCTCAATCTGGCCCAGACGCCAGCCGTCCGGAAGCACCGTGGCCATGCGCTTCTCAAGCTCGACCACGTCCATCGGCTCAAGCGCCTGGGCCTCACCGTTGGCCGGGGAGTCGGTAAACAGTACGGCAGCGAAGTCGGCAGCTGTCTCGGCCGCCGCTATCACAGCCAGCGTGTAACGCCGCAGTTGGGCGAACAGCGGCAGGGCGGGTGTGATCTCCGGTATGCCCCGGTGCTGGCCGGGCCTGTCGCAGCGGAACCAGTGGACCACCGCATCGGCGTCAACCATGTCGGCGGTGTTGAACCAGCCGCCCAGCTCGCCGGGATGCCTGCGCAGGATGGTGTATGTCTGCGGGTTGCCCCAGGCGTCCAGGATAATGCCGTCGACATCCGCCTCGACCGGCAGCATCGAGGTTACCGGCGACGTGACGCGGTCGGCCTCTATGAGTTGCACATCCAGCATCACCGGTGAGTCGATCATCGGGTTGGCGGTAAGCACGGCGAACGCCTCGCCGTCGGTGCTCTTGGCCAGCCGCATGGTGCGGAGTTTTTCGGCCAGGTTCACCGCCTTGGCCCACTCGGCGAAGGCAGCTTCGACAGCATGGTTGGCGCCGGCGTCGTCGGTCAGCAGTTGCAGACGCGGGCCGGTGCCGATGCAGTCGTTGGCGATGGTCAGCACGATGCCCTTGGCGTAGCTGTTGTTGGCTACCTCGTAGCGGGCACGTTCTCGCAGCTTCTTGCGGACATCGGCCGAGGCGGCACCGTCGGCCGACAGCGCATCGGCCATCGCCCAGTGGCGGGCATTCTCGGCGGTGGTCTGGGCCGCGTCGTATCGCGCCCGCAGCACGGCCGGCCTGCCCGGCATAGCATTGGCGACGCCGGGGAGGGAGCGTTTCTGGGAGGAGGCCTTCCTGTCTTTGCGGAACGGCCACATCAGACGGTCCCTCCCGGCGAAACCTTCGCGAGCTTGACGCCCAGCCCCTTGGCGCGGCTGGCCTTCCTGGATTCCAGGTACTTGTCGGCCGCGATCTGCTCGGAGAGCTTGTGCTGCTCGACGCTGCCGGAGTCGCCGCTGGCCTTGGCCGGGCCTTCCGCGTTGGTCTTGATTATCGAGTTGTCGAGGTCGTCGGTCACGTTCTCTGCTCCGAGCTTGCCTTGGGTGCCCGTAATGCTTATTGCCGCAGGGCCTCAAAACTTCGCGCCCGATTTCCGGAAAAATGAAAAACGTGCCAGATGTGGTATTTCAGACGATTTTCTCTCGCGTGGTAATCGCCTGACCGCAGTTTCGGCAGCGTTTCCGGCGGACGATTCCATCATTGCGCCTTCGCGTGTAGATGGTGTGGAAGTGTCGGCAGCCGCACTGGCGGCAGACCAGACCCACGTGCGGCGTCGAGATTGGCTTCGGTACTGCGGTTTGCTTCATGGTCATCGGCTCCGCTGCAATTCAGAGAGTTTGATGCGCTGCCTCGGCCGCGTAGGTCCATCGGCAACCCCAGGCAGTGACGCCCCCTGAATCGACGCCGCAACGGCGCAGCCGACGAGGCAGTCCAGCCAGTGGTTGTCGGGGCGGGTGGCGCGGAGCTTCCATTCATCGACGGTCCGGTCGCGGGCGACGGTCTTGACGCGGTACTCGCCTGTCGCTGTTCGGGCGCGACGACTCGGCCAAGAAGGCCCACCGGCTGCTGACTGACCACCTGACAGCCGAG
>JAWOFB010000065.1:0-8416 GCA_046482445.1 Ectothiorhodospiraceae bacterium
CCATACATTAAATGTATATTTAACCACCAACCAGGGCAAGCCGCCTTGACCCACGAAACATTCAGAGAATTGATTCGGGGAATGCGGCGGGCTTTTGTTCAACTTTGAACAATTACGTATAAACGATCCCTGCGGTTGTGCAACACGAGGGCGTCGCAAACACTGGCCAATGGCGGCTTTTCCGGGGACAATGAACGATGAACCACGGGATTGATCGGGAGGCAGCATGAAGGGTGACGACAAGGTCATTGAATATCTCAACCGCGCCTTGCGCAGTGAGCTCACGGCGATGCACCAATACTCACTGAATGCGCGGCTGCTTGAGCACTGGGGCCTGCACACCCTCTCCGCCAAACAGGAGGAGGAAGCGAGCGAGGAAACGGTGCACGCGAGCCGTTTCATGCGCCGCATTCTATTCCTCGGGGGCAACCCGAATGTCCAGGACATGGACACCGTGCGCGTCGGCGGCAACGTCAAGGAAATCCTCGAGTGCGATCTCGCGGCCGAGAGCGAGGCGCTCACGCTGTACCGGGAAGCAGTGGGCTATTGCGAGAAGGTGCGCGACTACGCGAGCCGCGACCTGTTCAGTGAGATCCTCGCCGACGAGGAAGGCCACTATGACTTCCTGGACACCCAGCTTGATCTGATCGAGCGCATTGGCTTGGCGAACTACGAACAGTCCGGCATGAACGGCTCCTCGGCAGGACAGTGACGCGCGCGGCCTACGCCTGCTCATCGCCCGGCGCGGACCGGGCGTCGCACTGGACCGGGAGCTTCGCTTCCAGTGCGAATACGTGGTCGTCTCTCTCGCCCAGAGCCCGCAGACTGCGGGCCAGTTCCACAAGGTAGGCGCGATTGGCGCCGCTGGGTCCGTGCGAGCGGTCGATGTGGCGGGCCATCTCGTCCAACGGCGCATCGCCCAAGAACGCCGGATTGCGCTCGGTGGCAATGTAGACCAGCCCCTGGGCCGTGCCGCCGTCATGGAACGCCATCGGCGTGGCGAAACGCAGATAGCCGTTTTTCTCCCGCACATCCAGCGGACCAAGGACGTCCGGCGAGACGCGGTATGCCAGGCCGGCGCAACGGCTCCCGGGGCTCTCAATCAGGGTGACAACGCGACCGGGAGCCGTCGGCGTACCGCGGTGATCGTGGGAACCCTGCCAGAAGCGGCGCACCCACCCCGTGATGGTCGCCGGGCGGCACTCTCGATAAGGGAAATCCGCTTTGTACAGCAGGGAACCGTAACCGAACACCCAGACACTGTCGTGATCGGCAAAGGCCTGCTGGCTGCTGTTCATTGCGGACGTATCCGTGACCATCGCGGCAATCCTTCCGGGTGGCTACGCTATAAGTTTACACGCCGGGGCAACCGGGGTGCCTCCGCAGACGAAGTAAAAAGAGTAAGCCGCCATGATGATGCCCTTCGGTTCGATCCTGTCCCTCATCTTCCTGGCCATATTGGTGTGGGCGATCGTACGCACTGTCAGCAGCCGAGCAGGCACCGGCACCAAGTTGATCTGGGTGCTGATCTTGATCCTGCTGCCGTTGATCGGGCTCATCGCCTGGCTATTGCTCGGCCCGACCTGAGTGAGGCCGCATTCATGGCTGGTCGCCTCTACCCGCTCAACAGCTTCATCGCGCCGGACTTCAGTCTCCTGGTACCGGAGTGGACCTTCGGTATGGCCGTGGACGACTACTGCGCGGCGAGCTACAGCTACGCGGGTCCCGTCTACGTCCTGCTGACGCCCGCTGATGTCGCGGTTCTGGTGAATATCAGCCCCGAGCGCGAGCGCGACGCGGTGGACCTGGTCTGCCGGGTGCCCCACCATCAGCGGATCAACCACCACCCCACCGGGCCCATCCGCGATGCCTCACCGGCCGAGACCATGAGCGCCCTGTCGCGGCTCGCGGACACGGCTGGCGGTAACGCCGGGAGCGAGACGCAAGGGGGCATCCGCGTCGTCCAGGATACCGGAGTGTGCCTGCACGATGAGCCGCACCGGGTGTCCGTTTTCCGCCTGGACGCCGAGCGCTGTACGGATCTCGTCACAACCGGCGACCGGGACCGGATCGCACCACTTGGGGAGGAATAACCAGCGCATCCAGCCGGGGCGCAAGACTCCTGCGGGCCGAGTCAGGTCCGCGGCCACTCCTTGGGACCGCCATCAGGTCCCGGGTCGTTGGCACAAAAGACGTCGGAGGGTGTATGACAATCGGTGAGGCAGCCCGCGTCTGTGGTATCAGCGCCAAGATGATCCGGTACTACGAGTCCGTCGGGCTTATCCACGCGGCCCGTCGGGACGATAACGGCTACCGCCGTTATCGGGATGCGGACGTGCAACTGCTGCGATTCATTCGCCGGGCCCGGGACCTGGGTTTCTCAATGGACCAGATTCACCAGCTCGTCGCCTTGTGGCTGGATCGCAACCGCCCCAGCGCCGAGGTCAAACGCGTCGCCCAGGAGCATATCGATCACCTCCAGACCAAGATCACGGAACTCGAGGCCATGAAAGCCAGCCTGGAACACCTGGCAACGCACTGCCGGGGCGACGAGCGCCCGGAGTGTCCCATTCTGGATGACCTCGCCGGCGGCCACGGCGACGCGTAGCCGGTCAGCGTCGCGGTCCGGAATCCTCCAGCGTCATGACGCGGTTGCGCCCCTGGGACTTGCCGCGGTAGAGCGCCTGATCGGCGGCATCGAGGAGGATGTCGTGGTTGTCCAGGGCCGGGTGCAAGTGGGCCACACCCAGCGTAATGGTCACCGTCACCGTCCCGGCGGAGCATTCCACGGGCTTGTCGGCCACAATGCCGCGCAAGCGCTCCGCCGCCACCACCGCGGCGGGCAGATCCGTGTTCGGCAGGATGACGGTGAACTCCTCGCCACCATACCGCCCGCAGATATCCTCCTCGCGCAGGGAGCCGGTCACGCGCCGCACCAGTTCACGCAGGACCTCATCCCCGGCCATGTGGCCATAGCGGTCGTTCACGGGCTTGAAGTAATCGATATCGAACATGACCACCGACAGCGGATGGTCGTGGCGCCGACTCCGCGCGAACTCCGTCCGCAGGCGATCCTCCAGATGCCTGCGGTTGAAGATCCCCGTCAGCGGGTCGCGATTGCTCATCTCCTCGAGTTCGCCCATGGCTTGCCGCATGCGCAACTCGTAGATGCAGGTATCCGTGACGTCCATGACCGTAATGCAGACGTGCGTCACCTCCTGGGCGTCGTTCTTAATGGGGATGAACGTGCAGTCCTGGCGCATGGCCTCCACCAGCCCCGCCGTCGCCGGCCGGTTGTGCGGAAAACGGAACAGGTACGGACGCTGCTGCCAGGAGGTGAATGCGTAGTGGCGGAGCACGAAGACGCGACGGAGCTTTTGCTCCAGCCAGCGCTGCGGGAGTTCGGGGCAGACGCTGAACAGGTTGCGGCCCAACGCCGCGTCCGGGCCGATGCCGCTGTGCACCGCCATGAAACGATTCCAGCGGACAATGGTGTACTCCGGGTCGACCACCACGACCCCGACGTTGACACCGTGAACAATCGCCTCGGGGAGCGCACAGTCCCCGTCCCCAGTTGCCGTCACAACCGCTCCAGCAGCCGGTCCAGTTCCCCGCGCAGCCGCTCCAGAGAGTCCTCGGGCATCAGCAGTGCCAGGTGGCAGGCAAAGTCCCGCTCCTGGACGCGGAAGCTCACTTCCACCAGGAGCGCGTGACGCCAGCCCACGGTCTCCGGCGTGAGCAGATTGCGCAGGGACTCATCGCGGCTCATGAACGTCGGCGCCGAGAAGGCGAAGTCCGTCGCTAGCTGGTCGGCTACACCGTTGACCATCGCGCCGGCGAGGACGTTGCTCACTTCCATGAGTAACTCTTCATCAATCGCGTCCTCGCTGGCCGGCACCTCATGGCCCATGAGATCGGCCAGGGCATTGCAGCCGTGCACGCCGAAGAAGGTGATGGATTCGCCCCGCAGGCTGCTGAAAAACGCCTGACGCACCGCCGCCACCTCGCTCGGGTCCGTCTCCGGTAACCGCGCCATCATGGCCTCGACGTGGTCGGCAACTTCACCGGCCGAGACGATGCGTACCTGGGGCACGGACAGGGTGACGTAGGCATCCAGTATGGCGCCCAGGGCGGCACCGCCCTGGCCCATGCCAACGTTGATGACCTCCTGCAGGGCATCCTCCTGCTCGGCACTGAACGACACGCCCGTCATACGAATCCGCGCTCCGCCAACAGACCGCGCAGCTCGTCGGCATCCAGGGGCTTGCGTAAAAAGGCGGCCGCCCCCAGCTCCGCGGCATGCTCCTCCGCCCGTGGCTGCACGTCAGCGGAGACCACCACCACGAAAACATCCAGACCGCGTTCGCGGATGCCGGTAAGCACGCTGAAACCGTCCGTGCCAGGCATGGTGAGGTCCAGGAACATCAGGCGCACCTGGTGCGCCTCGGCCTGGGCCAGCGCCTCGTCGCCGTCAGCCGCCTGATGGACAACCACGTCCCAGTCATCCGGAAATGCACGGATAATGAGCTTTCGGGACATGGCGGAGTCATCCGCGACAAGCACCGGCAGCGCCATAGAACTCTCCTGCCAGCCGCCTACCTCCTGCGGACTATACCACTCGACGAGCTGTTCGAAAGCGAACAACCACGCGGGTTAACAAATCAGGGGGACCCTGGACGGGGCCAAGCGGGAGGACGACCCATGGCCGGAAATACACAGGGCGCCTCGAAGGCGCCCTGTGCGTTGACTGTTTGGTAGCGGGGGCAGGATTTGAACCTGCGACCTTCGGGTTATGAGCCCGACGAGCTACCAGACTGCTCCACCCCGCAATTGGTAGGCGCATACTAGCGGCGTCGGCGCTGCGATGCAACAGCGATCAGCGCTTGCGCAGGTACCGTCGCAAATCGTGGTGGTAGATAAACCCGGGCAGCGCCATGATGGCGAACAGGCACAGATTCACCACCCAGAACTCCCAGTCCTGCTCATAGACCTGGCCCATGACGCGGGATTCAAGCCCTGCGGCCATGAGCCCCACGACACCGGCGAGCGCCGCCCACTCAAGCAGGCGGACCCATTCCTTTTTACCGCGTGCCGGCGGCCGGCCCACAAAAAAAACCCGTGAACTCAGCCACGGAAGGTTGGCCGCAACCAGCGCAATGACTAGAAGCACAATCGCCGCTGTGGTGGGACTCATATTAGCCGAAGGCCGCCATGCACACCGCCACCAGCGAGCCCGGGAACAGGCCCAGGGCCAGAACCGCCAGGCCATTGGTTGCCAGAACCGCACGGAACCCGGCAGAGCCGCTGGGCTGTGGCCCGTCGGCGTCGGGTGTGTCGAAGATCACCAGACGGACTACGCGCAGGTAGTAAAACGCGCCAACCACCGCACCGATGACCGCAATCACCGCCGCCGTGATGAATCCGGCCTCCACCACGGACTGGATGACGAGCCACTTGGCATAGAACCCGACCGTCCCCGGGATGCCCGTCAGCGACACCATGAGCAGCAGGACCACCAGCCCGAATAGCGGGCTGCGCTCGAACAGGCCCTTGAAGTCATCCAGATTCTCCGCCTCAAAGCCCTGGCGGCTAAGGAGCATGATGACGCCGAACGCGGCGGCGACGGTAAAGGCGTAGGTCACGGAATAGAACAGCGCCGCGCCGTAGCCGTCCGCCGTACCCGCCATGAAGCCCAGGAAAATAAAGCCCACGTGATTGAATGTGGAGTACGCCAGCATGCGCTTGATGTTGGTCTGCACCAGCGCAACCAGGTTGCCCAGGATGATGGAGGCGACAGCCAGTAACAGCACCATGTGCTGCCAGTCGCCGTGCAATGGCCCCAGGCCCTCGCCGATCAGCCGCATGAACAGCGCCACCGCCGCTACCTTGGAACCGGTGGCGATGAACAGGGTCACCGCTGTCGGTGCCCCCTGGTAGACATCCGGCACCCACATGTGGAACGGCACCGCGCCGAACTTGAACGCCACACCGACCAGCGTGAAGATCAGCCCGAAGACCAGCAGCAGCTCACCGTCGGCCGCGGACTCCGCGATCGCCCCCAGGTCCAGGCTGCCCGTCGACCCGTAGACCATGGACATGCCGTACAGCAGCATGCCCGAGGCCAGGGCCCCCAGGACGAAATACTTCATGGCCGCTTCCGAGGCGATCGGCGAACCGCGCCGCATGGCGGCCAGGGCGTAGAGCGACAGCGACATGAGTTCGACGCCGAGATACAGCACCAGGAGGCTGTGCGCCGAGATCGTGACCATCATGCCCAGGGTGGCGAAGAGCCCCAGCAGATAGAACTCACCCTGGAGCATGCCGCGCTGGCGCAGATACTCCCGCGAGTAGGCGAAGCCCACGAAGGTCAGCAGCAGCACCGTGACCTTGAGCACCACCGCCATGGCGTCGGCAATGTAATGCCCGGAGAAGGTCAGCGCTTCGCCCCCCCACTGGCTCTGCACCGTGATCGCCGCTGTACTCAGCAGCCCAAGCTGCGCCAGCCAGTACGCGGGCCTGTGGGCACTGTCGCGACTGAACAGGTCCGCTACCAGGACAACGCACAGCACACCGAACAGCCACATCTCCGGCAGCGCCGTGAGCAGGTCGGGGATCTCGAAAGTGTCCGTCATAGTGTTCCTCAGAGCTCAGAACCCGGCGGCGTCAGGCGCCGCCGCCAGAGGCATTCGGTTGTCTCACAGCCCGGCGTTGACGATATCCAGCAGGTGCGCCAGCGACGGCTCCATGACGGCAATCAGTGGTGCCGGCCACAGGCCCAGCCACAGCACCGCCGCGGCCAGCAGACCCAGGACCAGGCGTTCCCGTCCGTCGATGTCGGTGAGCGCGGCCACCTCGTCGTTGGCCACGGGCCCGTACACCACGCGCTTGATCATCCAGAGCGTATAGGCCGCCCCCAGGATCAGCGTCAGCCCCGCCAGGAAGGCGTACCAGAAGTTCGCCTGGAAGGCGCCCAGAATGACCATGAACTCGCCCACGAACCCGGAGGTCCCGGGCAGGCCGGCGTTGGCCATGGCGAAGAGCACGAACAAACCGGCGAACACCGGCATGCGGTGGGCGACACCGCCGTAGGCGCTGATCAGGCGCGTGTGCATGCGGTCGTAGAGCACGCCCACACACAGGAACATGGCACCGGAGACGAAGCCGTGGGAGACCATCTGCACCATGGCGCCCTCGAGCGCCAGCAGGGCGCCGGCCTCGCCGCTGGGACCGTCACCGGCCACTGCCTGGAAGATGACGAAAAAGCCCAGGGTCACGAAGCCCATGTGCGCAATGGAGGAATAGGCCACCAGCTTCTTGAGGTCGTGCTGCATCATGGCCACCAGGCCGATATAGACCACGGCCACCAGGGACAGCGCGATCATCAGCCAGTCCAGCGCCAGGCTGCCCTCCGGGACGATGGGCAGGGCAAAGCGCACGAAGCCATAGCCACCGAGCTTGAGCATGATTGCGGCCAGGATCACGGAACCGCCGGTGGGCGCCTGGACGTGGGCGTCGGGCAGCCAGGTGTGAACCGGCCACATGGGGACCTTGATGGCGAATGCCAGCAAGAAGGCCACGAACAGCCACATCTGGGTGCTGCGCGGCAGATCCAGGCCGTACATCTCCAGGATGCCGAAGCTGCCGGCCTGGAGACTCAGATAGATAACCGCCACCAGCATGAGCACTGAGCCCACGAAGGTGTAGAGGAAGAACTTGAGCGTGGCGTAGATGCGCTCGGCGCCGCCCCAGATGCCGATGATCAGGAACATCGGCACCAGGATCGCCTCCCAGAAGACGTAGAACAGGATGGCGTCCAGGGCGGCGAAGACGCCCACCATGATGCCTTCCATGATCAGGAAGCAGGCGAAGTACATCGCCGGACGGTAGGTAATGCGATGGCCGGCCGCGATCACAACCAGCAGCGTGGCAAACGTACTGAGCACCACCAGCGGCATGGAGATGCCATCCACGCCCAGGTGGTAGTTGACCCCCAGCGCCTCGACCCAGGCGGTCTTCTCCACGAACTGCATCGCCGGCGTGCCCGCCTCGAAGCCGGTAATCAGACCAAGGCTGAGAACAAAGGTCAGGCCACTGGCGAGCAGCGCCACCAGCCGCGCGCGCTCGGCCTTGTCGTCGCCCAGCAGGAAAATCAGGCCGCCCGCGATGATGGGCAGCCAGATCAGCACACTCAGCAAGGGCCAGGACGATTCCAACATCCGTTCATTCCTTCCCAGTTCAAACGGGTTTGCGCGCCGGCGCCGGCGGCTGGCACCCCTTTAGTCGTTGTCGATCAGCGCAGCGCGAAGATGAACCACGTGAGCAGCACCAGCAGACCGATGATCATCACGAAGGCGTAATGGAACAGGTAGCCGGTTTGGCCGTGGCGCAGGACTGCGCCGATGCGGCCCAGGCTGCG